>NZ_JBQZXC010000184.1:0-5134 GCF_053555815.1 Shigella sp. SIG6
GGGTAGATGGCGATAACTTCACTGGTGCGAAACGCCACCGAAGCAACCGCGCCATTACCGTCAATAGTAATCATATGACACCCTTACATTGCGCAAATGAGGGGCGCACGAAATTGCTGCGCGCCCAGTAGTAATCCTTCAATTTTAGCAAATGGCTTTCTTCTGCATTTTCGCTTTTGTGTCCCCCACATCAGAGTAATGAATGTTTTGATCAAACAGAGGGCAAAAAAATAGCCATAAAAAAGTAAAAATGCGGGGCAACGCGCAGGACAGCTCTCGACGCCGCCCTCTGTGCTGCCTATTATTTATGGCGGTGTCGTTTGGCTTGAAGATCAGAGGAAGAAGAGATGCGAGCAGCGTTTTGGGTAGGGTGTGCCGCTTTATTGTTGTCGGCGTGTAGTAGTGAGCCTGTTCAGCAGGCGACTGCGGCGCACGTAGCGCCAAGTTTAAAAGCGTCGATGTCCAGTAGTGGAGAAGCAAATTGTGCAATGATCGGCGGTTCGCTTTCTGTTGCCCGTCAACTGGATGGTACGGCGATTGGGATGTGTGCATTACCCAACGGCAAACGCTGTAGCGAACAGTCACTTGCCGCCGGGAGCTGTGGCAGCTATTAATTCATTAAATCCGCCAGCTTATAAGTTAATGTCTGTTTCGCGGTCGCCAGCGTTAACTGGTTCGCGGTCAGATCCACTTGTGCACCTTCTTTCAGCATTTCGCTAATGGTGTTATCGAGTTCATTAAGCTGCGGGTTAGCGCACATCATACGGGTCATTGCCAGCCTTTTGGCTGTCAGTTCACCATTAGACAGTTTGCCTTCACCGCTAAAGCGGTTACACATGCTGCCGGAAATCATCATTTTTTCACCAAAGCTGATTTCTGGCGGATTTTTATCGCTGGTCACGGGCTTACCGTTTACGCTTTCCAGCACAAAGCGATGATGCTGTAGCTGTTCTGGCGTAACAGCAACTTTGTCATTACTTACACATCCCGCCATCAGCAGGCTTAGCGCAACAAACGCGGCTACTTTCTTCATTGTGGTTCTCAATTACAGTTTCTGACTCAGGACTATTTTAAGAATAGAGAATGAAAGGTCATTGGGGATTATCTGAATCAGCTCCCCTGGATTGCAGGGGAGCGGCAAGATTAAACCAGTTCGTTCGGGCAGGTTTCACCTTTTTCCAGATTGCTTAAGTTTTGCAGCGTAGTCTGAGAAATACTGGTCAGAGCTTCTGCTGTCAGGAATGCCTGGTGCCCGGTAAACAGCACGTTGTGGCAGGCAGACAGGCGACGGAATACGTCATCCTGGATCACGTCGTTGGATTTATCTTCAAAGAACAGATCGCGTTCGTTCTCATAGACGTCCATACCCAACGAACCAATTTTCTGATTTTTCAGCGCTTCAATTGCCGCCTGAGAATCAATCAATGCACCGCGACTGGTATTGACGATCATCACGCCATTTTTCATCTGATCGAAGGCGGCTTCGTTCAACAGATGGTAGTTTTCCGGTGTCAGCGGGCAGTGCAGAGAGATAACGTCTGATTCAGAGAACAGGGTTGGCAGATCGACATACTCCACACCGAGTTCCAGCGCCGCTGCACTTGGATACGGATCGAACGCCAGCAGACGCATACCAAAACCTTTCAGAATGCGCAGCATCGCCACACCGATTTTACCGGTACCGATAACGCCTGCCGTTTTGCCATACATAGTAAAGCCGGTCAGACCTTCCAGAGAGAAGTTAGCGTCACGGGTACGCTGATACGCGCGGTGAATTCGGCGGTTCAGCGTCATCATCATACCGATGGCGTGTTCAGCAACGGCCTCTGGATCATAGGCTGGAACACGGACTACTTTCAGCCCCAGTTCTTTTGCCGCATCAAGGTCGACGTTATTGAAACCGGCACAGCGCAGGGCGATATATTTAACGCCGTGCTTTTTCAGCTCTTCCAGCACCGGGCGGCTGCCGTCATCGTTTACGAAAATACATACCGCTTCGCAGCCATTGGCAGTTTTAGCGGTTTTTTCCGTCAGCAGAAAGTCAAAAAATTCCAGCTCAAAGCCAAAGGACTCGTTCACCTGTTGCAGGTACTTCTTGTCGTACTGTTTTGTGCTATAAACGGCGAGTTTCATAAGACTTTCTCCAGTGATGTTGAATCACATTTAAGCTACTAAAAATATTTTACAAAATTTCAAATATAATTGAAAGCCATGGCGATATTGAAAAATTCATCAACAACTATGCTTAGTGTAGGCGCAACCTTCAACTGAACGGTTAAACATGCCACAATACCCGTATTGAATGCTTAATTTTTCGCTAAATCAGGATATTAACTACCCATGCTGGGTAAATATAAAGCCGTTCTCGCGCTGTTATTACTGATTATTCTTGTGCTGTTGACGCTGCTGATGACGCTCGGGCTGTGGGTTCCCACGCTGGCGGACATCTGGCTACCGCTCGGGACACGTATTGCATTAGATGAAAGCCCACGCATTACGCGTAAAGGTTTAATCATTCCCGATCTCCGTTATCTGGTGGGAGATTGTCAGCTTGCGCATATCACCAACGCCAGCCTTTCACATCCCAGCCGCTGGTTATTGAACGTCGGCACGGTAGAACTTGATTCTGCTTGTCTGGCGAAATTGCCGCAGACGGAGCAATCGCCAGCTGCTCCAAAAACCCTCGCGCAGTGGCAGTCTATGCTGCCTAACACCTGGATCAATATCGATAAACTGATTTTTTCTCCCTGGCAGGAATGGCAGGGAAAACTCTCTCTCGCATTAACCTCTGATATCCAGCAACTGCGTTATCAGGGCGAAAAAGTTAAATTTCAAGGTCAGCTGAAAGGGCAACAACTTACAGTCAGCGAACTGGATGTCGTCGCGTTTGAAAATCAGCCGCCGGTTAAACTGGTGGGGGAATTTACTATGCCGCTCGTGCCGGATGGACTTCCTGTAAGTGGGCATGCTACTGCGACGTTAAACTTGCCGCAGGAACCGTCACTGGTGGATGCCGAGCTGGACTGGCAGGAAAATAGCGGGCAATTGATCGTGCTGGCACGGGATAACGGCGATCCGTTGCTCGATTTGCCGTGGCAAATTACTCGTCAACAATTGACCGTAAGCGATGGTCGCTGGAGCTGGCTGTATGCAGGTTTTCCTTTGAGTGGCCGACTGGGTGTCAAAGTCGACAACTGGCAGGCAGGGCTTGAGAACGCTCTGGTCAGCGGACGACTGAGTGTGCTGACCCAGGGGCAAGCGGGTAAGGGCAACGCGGTGCTTAATTTTGGCCCAGGAAAATTAAGCATGGATAACAGTCAACTGCCTCTGCAGCTGACCGGTGAAGCGAAACAGGCGGACCTCATTTTATATGCCCGTTTACCTGCGCAGCTAAGTGGAAGTCTGTCTGACCCAACGCTGACCTTTGAGCCAGGCGCGTTACTTCGTTCAAAGGGAAGAGTCATCGATTCGCTGGACATCGATGAAATCCGCTGGCCTTTAGCGGGTGTAAAAGTCACCCAACGTGGTGTTGACGGACGTTTGCAGGCCATTTTGCAGGCGCATGAAAATGAACTGGGCGATTTCGTGCTGCATATGGATGGGCTGGCGAATGATTTTCTCCCTGACGCTGGCCGCTGGCAGTGGCGCTACTGGGGAAAAGGGAGTTTTACTCCGATGAATGCCACCTGGGATGTCGCAGGAAAAGGTGAGTGGCATGACAGCACGATTACGCTGACCGATCTCTCCACCGGTTTCGACCAGTTACAATACGGTACGATGACGGTAGAAAAGCCGCGATTAATTCTCGACAAGCCCGTCGTCTGGGTACGTGACGCACAGCATCCCTCCTTCAGCGGCGCGCTGTCACTGGACGCCGGGCAAACGCTGTTCACTGGCGGCAGTGTGTTACCGCCATCAACCTTAAAATTTAGCGTCGATGGGCGCGATCCGACCTATTTCCTCTTTAAAGGCGATTTACATGCTGGTGAGATTGGCCCGGTTCGGGTAAATGGTCGCTGGGACGGTATTCGTCTGCGCGGTAACGCCTGGTGGCCAAAACAATCACTGACTGTATTCCAGCCGCTGGTGCCACCCGACTGGAAGATGAACTTACGCGATGGTGAACTGTATGCTCAGGTTGCATTTTCTGCTGCGCCTGAACAAGGATTCCGCGCGGGAGGGCACGGCGTGTTGAAAGGCGGTAGTGCCTGGATGCCAGATAATCAGGTTAACGGTGTCGATTTTGTCCTGCCTTTCCGTTTTGCCGATGGAGCCTGGCATCTGGGGACTCGCGGCCCCGTTACGTTGCGAATTGCCGAAGTGATTAATCTGGTGACAGCGAAAAATATTACGGCTGATTTGCAAGGGCGTTATCCGTGGACTGAAGAAGAACCCTTGCTGTTGACTGATGTTAGCGTCGATGTGTTAGGCGGTAACGTGCTGATGAAACAATTACGTATGCCGCAACATGACCCGGCGCTGTTGCGGCTGAATAATCTCTCATCCAGCGAACTGGTTAGCGCCGTCAATCCGAAACAATTCGCCATGTCCGGGGCATTTAGTGGTGCATTGCCGTTATGGCTAAACAACGAAAAATGGATAGTGAAAGATGGTTGGCTGGCAAATAGCGGGCCAATGACCTTGCGGCTGGATAAAGATACCGCAGATGCGGTGGTGAAAGACAATATGACTGCGGGTTCAGCAATTAACTGGTTGCGCTATATGGAAATTAGCCGGTCATCGACAAAAATTAACTTAGATAATCTCGGTTTATTAACCATGCAGGCCAACATTACAGGTACCAGTCGCGTTGATGGTAAAAGCGGTACGGTAAACCTTAATTACCATCATGAAGAGAATATTTTTACGCTGTGGCGCAGTTTACGCTTTGGCGATAATCTCCAGGCATGGTTGGAGCAGAACGCACGTCTGCCGGGAAATGACTGTCCGCAAGGAAAAGAGTGTGAGGAAAAACAATGAAAATTTTACTGGCTGCGTTGACGTCATCTTTTATGCTGGTTGGCTGTACGCCTCGCATTGAAGTCGCTGCACCTAAGGAACCGATCACTATCAATATGAACGTTAAAATTGAGCATGAGATCATCATCAAGGCAGACAAAGATGTCGAAGAGCT
>NZ_JBQZXC010000185.1:0-5123 GCF_053555815.1 Shigella sp. SIG6
TTACAGGCATTGAAAGAGATCGGAATAAAAGCTGGCTTTTCTGCTTTTTCAGAAGAATAAACTCATCTACAATCTTGCGCGGGGCTGAACTCCCGCTGAGTAACACCGTGCCACCGGAGAAAACCGATGGCACGCAACGCAAAATATTACAATCATGATAATTCGACCGTTCTTGCCCACACGCACGAGCGGTATTCTCATGCATTTAAGTCAGACTGGTACCAGCATCCCTCATGCACTGAAGAACAGGCCGAATGGCTCATTCAGTGTTACCGCAGGCGCGGATGCGAGGTTAAAAAAGCCCTTAGCCTCGACTACCGTCACTGGATAATCTCCGTCAGGCTCCCTTACTCCGAACAGCCACCGCGTCCGTCCCGCACATTCCAGCAACGGATCTGGAGGTAACGTGCGGGTATTACTTCGACCTGTTCTGGTTCCGGAACTCGGGCTGGTGGTCCTTAAGCCCGGTCGTGAATCCATGCCGGTATTCCACAATACCCGGTTACTGGTGGAGCCGGAACCGAAAAGCATGCGTAATCTGCCGTCCGGGGTCGTTCCTGCCGCTCGCCAGCCGCTGGTGGAAGACAAAACATTGCTGCCGTTTTTCAGTAACGCACGGGTGATTCGTGCTGCTGGTGGTGCTGGTGCATTGTCTGACTGGCTGTTGCGCCATATTAAATCCTGCCAGTGGCCACACGGCGATTATCATCACAGCGAAACCGTCATTCACCGTTATGGTACCGGCGCAATGGTGTTGTGCTGGCACTGCGACAACCAGCTGCGTGACCAGACATCCGAATCACTCGAGCAACTTGCTCATCAAAACCTGTCAGCATGGATGATTGACGTCATCGGTCACGCAATAAGCGGTACGCAGGAGCGTGAATTATCTCTAGCTGAATTATCCTGGTGGGCGGTCCGCAATCAGGTGGCGGACGCGCTACCGGAAGCGGTATTACGTCGTTCGCTGGGGTTGCGTGCGGAAAAAATCCGCTCAATGTACCGTGAAAGCGACATCGTACCGGGAGAGCAGACCGCCACCAGCATACTGAAACAGCGCACAAAAAATCTTGCGCCGCTGCCTCACGCCCACCAGCAACAGAACCCACCACAGGAAAAGACGGTGGTCAGCATTGCCGTTGATCCTGAGTCTCCGGAATCTTTCATGAAACGACCTAAACGTCGCCGCTGGGTTAACGAGAAATACAAACGCTGGGTGAAGACACAGCCGTGTGCGTGTTGTGGTAAGCCAGCCGACGATCCCCATCACCTGATTGGTCATGGTCAGGGCGGAATGGGGACAAAATCTCACGATATTTTCACGCTACCGCTGTGTCGGGAGCATCACAACGAGCTTCATGCGGATCCTCTGGCGTTCGAAGAAAAGCATGGTTCTCAGGTTGATTTAATTTTTCGTTTTCTTGATCACGCCTTTGCAACTGGCGTGCTTGGGTAAAAGAGGTGACTGATGCTCATAGATTTGGTTTTACCTTACCCGCCGACGGTGAACACTTACTGGCGACGCCGTGGCAGCACATATTTTATCTCGGAGGAGGGAAAGCGTTATCGCCGGGCTGTGGCGCTTATTGTTCGCCAGCAGCGGCTGAAATTAAGCCTGTCCGGAAGGCTGGCGATAAAGGTGATTGCAGAGCCACCGGATAAGCGTCGTCGCGACCTGGACAATATCCTGAAAGCACCGCTGGATGCGCTGACGCATGCGGGAGTGTTAATGGACGATGAGCAGTTTGATGAAATCAATATCGTTCGTGGTCAGCCAGTATCTGGTGGACGTCTGGGGGTGAAGATTTACCCCATAATGCATTAAGAGCAGGTCAAAAAATGAAACTGGAAGATTTACCGAAATACTACTCCCCAAAATCCCCTGGCCTGACCGATGCATCGGCCTCAACGTCAAAAGATGCGCTGAGTATCACTGATGTGATGGCCGCGCAGGGCATGACACAGAATCGGGCTGAGATGGGTTTTTCTGCGTTCCTGGGGAAAATGGGCATCAGTATGAATGACAGGGCGCGGGCAACAGAATTACTGGCAGATTATGCACTCAGTCGGTGCGATCGTGTGGCGGCGTTGAGAAAACTTCCGGCAGAAATAAAACCGGTAGTGATGCGCATTATGGCTTCGTACGCTTTTGAGGATTATGCCCGCAGCGCAGCGAGTAAAAAGCAGTGCCCTTGTTGCTATGGGGAAAAATTTATTGAAAGCATAGTTTTTACAAACAAGATCCAGTATCCGGATGGTAAGCCGCCGGTATGGGCAAAGTGTACGAAAGGTGTGTATCCGTCTTACTGGGAAGAATGGAAAAAAGTCAGGGAGGTGGTAAAAGTTGCCTGTCCGGAGTGTGGCGGAAAGGGTGAGGTTTCCACCGCCTGTAAGGATTGCCGTGGGCGTGGTGTCGCCATTCATCGTGAAGAGTCGGTAAAACGTGGTATGCCTGTTATCAGAGACTGCCAGCGTTGTGGTGGTCGTGGCTATGAAAGACTACCATCAACGGAGGCATTTAATGCTATATGCGAGGTGACAAACCAGATAACACGCGCGTCATGGGAAAAAACAGTTAAGAAATTTTATGATGCGCTGGTGACCCGGTTTGATATTGAAGAAGCATGGGCTGAGCGGCAGTTAAAAAAGGTAACTAGGTAACAAGGTTGATTTTTCCGGAATCTGTGGTAAATTCGTCATAATAATGGGTGTTTTATGCCTGACGTTAGAAGAGTTTCTACAACCCGCCGCTGAGCGGGTTTTTTATTGCGAAATTAATTACGGACCGTTATTATTCTGCTCCCGGCCCTTTAGCTCAGTGGTGAGAGCGAGCGACTCATAATCGCCAGGTCGCTGGTTCAAATCCAGCAAGGGCCACCATCACAAACCGCCATTAGCTTATCAGGAAGAGCAGACGACACGATAACAGGGTTGTTGGTGCGGGGGGCGGGTCCCCGATGGCGGTCCATTATCGGTATTCAGCGTTGTTAGCTCAGCCGGACAGAGCAATTGCCTTCTAAGCAATCGGTCACTGGTTCGAATCCAGTACAGCGCGCCATATTCATTCTTCCAGATTCCTTCCGGCAGAGCCTTATACTGAAATATACCTGGCTCAGGATATTGTTGAAAATATTATATATTTGTCAAAAATAAAAGTTCTGTTAAGTATTGATTGAGTATTTGTTATACGGTCTAATGTTTTTTTCAGCATTAAGTATTTATCATTCATATGGTGTGGGTAGAGTGAATATTGATGAGGCGTCGGGGTGTTTCATCCTTAGGCAGCGTATTGATATAGTCAATGCAGCACGAGCAAAGGCCTTCAGCCGTTTGACAGTTTTGTTCTGTACTCCTGATCGTCTTTCGGGAAGAGACGTTATTATTCTGAATAGTGATGCTATACAGAGGGTTTGCGATGAGTTCATGGTTGCTAATTCAGAATTATTTGCTCTTGTTCAGGAGTACAACAGAATAGCCAGGACCTGTGGTATGGATGAACTTCGGATTACTCATCTGGGGTAGATACATATCTGGATTATCACCTGTTACGGTAAAAAGTGATTGCTTACTGTTTTTGTGAATGGCATTGCAGCAGCCGGATAATGTCAGTGCCGGCTGACGGTGTGCTGGTGGCGGGTGTGGTGGTTGTTGCTTTCCCGTTGCTGAAAAAGAAAACGCCAGACTGTTAGCCGGGTATCAGTTAGCGGGAGAAATTTTTAAATACTTCACAATTCAGGCGGTTGACTGTTGTCTGGTTTGCGGGGAGTTTGTTAAAAGAAACTGGCATGGTGAATCCCCCTGTGCGGAGGGGCAATCAGCGAGTAGGTATATGGGATAATCGCGGATTCAGGTGCTGGTACTGAATTCACCGGGAGGCACCCGGCACCATGCAATGGCACATAGCGCCACTCTCCAGCCCCTCTCCGGAGGGGCTGTTTATATTGATTTTGTCAGATGTGAGTAAACTCCTTATGGACTTTGTTGTTTTAGTCCATAAGGACATATTTGCAGAGTGCAACGGTTATTAAAGCATTCATTCAATACGTTATCTGTATTTGTAGGGCATTCCTGGCTGTTTTTGATTAAATTCCAGAATGTTTTATTGAATGGTACTACGTTGTAAATGGTTACAGGTAGCACTTTGTTATTGAGTATGATGCCTGTGTGAGTCAGTGTAAATATACTTTCAGGAGGTAAGAAAGCATCCGATTGATACCAGATTATTAATTTTATTTTACTCCATATGACTGAAAAAGATATTCCGCATGATGGCTGGATAACTGTATCAATCACAATCCACTTCATTTAGTTTCCTTGTTTATGCCTTGCTGGTGATGTTCTGAAAAGTATAAATGATATTTTTGAATTAAACCATAGAGCAGAATTATTTTTCTGATGTTGTTTATTGTTTATTTAAATGCAGGGTGGTTTATATCTCGTCTTGTAGTTTATCCATGCATATCTGCTTGATAATCAGGTTTTTATTTAAGGTATGGTTTTGTGTTTTTTCTGTATTACATGTCAGGTATTTTAAAGAATTATTTTTCAGATGGTGGAAAGAACCATGGCATTTAAACACTATGATGTTGTCAGGGCGGCGCCGCCGTCAGATCTTGCGGAAAAGCTGACACATAAACTGAAAGAGGGCTGGCAGCCGTTTGGTAGTCCGGTGGCCATAACCCCTTATACCCTGATGCAGGCGATTGCAGCAGAAGGTGATGTGGTGGTCAGTGGTGCAACTGAGCCGGAGTGATACTACGTCATCGTACTGGCCCGGCATTCCAGGCCATAAAAGACAGTCTGGCAGTGGGACTAAATGCACTGACGCTGACGGATATTACCAAAAATGCAACGTATGGCGTTGAGATAGAAAGTCTGGTGCTGGAGATAAATGCACCGGCATCATCATAAAAAGTGAGCCAGTCAAATGGAAGGTATCGTTAAACTCACCGGTAGTGTCAGTGGGTCGTCTGAGACGCTTGCATGAGTTATCAGAGCCATCAGTAGTTAACTGGTGGCTTTTTTATTGTTGTCAGCTTCCGGATAACGGGAGACGGGGTATGGACCAGATGGAAAAAATCACAACAGGTGTGTCATACACCACGTCAGCGGTGGGAACGGGC
>NZ_JBQZXC010000186.1:0-5057 GCF_053555815.1 Shigella sp. SIG6
AGGGCTATTTTACCGCGACAATTCATTCAGATCATCAATAGTCAGGGAAGGAAGTAGCAACATTAGCTAACTAATCAATGCGTTGATTGTAAATCCAGCTAAGAGGTGAGGTTTTCAGAGCAGACAACGGTGAAACGTCATGGTATTGTTACGTTTAGGTAACAAGAAATTTGTCTGCACAAGGATTACATCATGATTATGGCGAAACTGAAGTCAGCGAAAGGGAAGAAATTTCTCTTTGGTTTGTTGGCGGTTTTCATTATTGCGGCGTCGGTTGTGACTCGCGCGACCATCGGCGGCGTTATAGAACAGTACAATATTCCGCTGTCTGAGTGGACGATATCAATGTATGTGATTTAGTCATCGATGATTTTTGTTTATAGTCTGGTCTTTACTGTGTTGCTGGCAATCCCGTTGGGAATTTATTTCCTTGGCGGCGAAGAGCAGTAAGTAAAAAATAGGCCCGATAACTCGGGCCTTGTCAGTTATTGAAGAGTCGTTAATCGTCTTCTTCGTCATCCAGTTCAACGGGTGTCTGATACTGGTCAGGTTTAATGACCAGCAGGTCGCAGCGAAGATGATCAATCACCTGTTCCGCCGTGTTGCCGAGGAATGCTGCTGAAATACCGGTGCGTCCGACCGTGCCCAGAACCACAATTCCCGCCTGTAAATGCTCCGCCAAATCAGGAATCACCTCTTCGGGCAGACCTTTTTCTACGTGCGTCATGTTTTCATTAATGCCGAATTTCTGCCGCAGGGCTTTCATTGCCAGCAAATGTTGCCCACGAATGGCATCGTTATAAACGCTCGGGTCAAATTCCGGCAGTTCAATCGCGATATTAATTGGCGTTACCGGATAAGCGCCAACCAGATGAACTTCGGTATGGTTGACTTGTTCTGCCAGTTCGATCGTCTCTTTGACCAGTTTTTCATTGAGCGCATTATGATACGGCTCTTCACTGGCGAGATTCACCGCCACCAGCGCCTTGCCTCCTTCCGGCCACGGCTGGTCTTTCACCATCCACACCGGGCTTGGGCATTTGCGTAACAGATGCCAGTCCGTTGGCGTAAAAATCACCGCTTCCAGACGGTCATGTTGGTGCGCCATTTTTAGCACCAAATCGTGTCCGCCGCTGATCACTTCCTGAATGATGGCTTCGAAAGGACGGTTATGCCAGACCACTTTAATTTCAATGGGAACGCCAGCATTGAGATAATATTTTGCCTGCTCGTGGATCCAGGCTGTACGCTGGCTGATGACGCCCTGACGCATAGCGGTACGTTCGTCCGGGGAGAGCAGGGTGGTCATTTCGTATGAGAAGTCATAGATCGGCAAAAAGGCTTTAATTTTGCCACCAATCCGTTGATGTAAATAAACAGCTCGCCGCAATGCTGGTTGGTCGTCCTGGTTAGGATCGATAACAACGAGCATGTTCTGATACATAGCCATACAGGGTCTCCTTACAACAACTGTCAACGCAGTTTGTAATTAAAAGATTAACCCATATCTGGTGAATGAAACAGTGATGAACCTTCTGCCAGATCAATAAATCAGAAAAATTTAATGATATGACAGAAGGATAGTGAGTTATGCGGAAAAATCAGGCAACGTTACGCGTATGACCAGCAAGCTGGGCCAGCGCATCGTTATTTTCGATGGTGATGTATTTACCTTTGACTGCCAGCATACCGCTTTTCTGGAAGCGACCCAGCAGACGGCTGATGGTTTCTACCGTCAGGCCCAGATAGTTACCAATATCGCCACGAGTCATCGTCAGGCGGAATTCACGAGGGGAGAAGCCGCGTTGGGCAAAACGAAGGGACAGGTTGTAGATGAATGCAGCCAGACGTTCCTCGGCATTTTTCTTCGACAACAGCAAGATCATGTCCTGATCGCCTTTGATTTCACCGCTCATCAGACGCATCATCTGCTGACGCAGATTCGGCATTTTACCGGACAAATCGTCCAGCGTTTCGAACGGAATTTCACATACCATCGAGGTTTCCAGCGCCTGAGCGAAGCTCGGGTGATGGCCGCTGCCGATGGCGTCAAATCCCACTAGGTCGCCTGCTAAATGGAAACCAGTGATTTGCTCGTCGCCTTGCTCAGTGATTGTATAACTTTTAATCGTACCGGAGCGGATGGCATAAAGCGATTTAAGTTCATCACCAGCCTTAAACAGCGTCTGGCCTTTCTGAATAGGCTTCTTCCGCTCAATGATATTATCAAGCTGATCAAGCTCATGTTCGTTGAGTGTGAACGGGATGCAAAGCTGGCTGATGCTGCAATCCTGGCAATGGATAGCACAACCGCCAGACTGAATGCGCCGTATAATTCGCTTTTCCGGGATCATAGGTCTGCTCAAGCCGTAATTGATATTTGTCAATTTTAACATCTTTTTAGGGAGCAAGTAAGTCTAAGCAAACCTTAACAGCAGAGAATTCCGATATTAGATGTAAATATACGTCTATCTATTTGAAACTCCTTAAGTTGTCAAGGGTAACTTTACATAAAAGTGTGAACAAGCTGGCACAAATTGTTTAATGTTTACAGCAAAAGATAACCTTCGTGGCGCAATAACCACTCTTTTCGCTGAACTCCGCCTGCATATCCGGTCATGGTGCCGTTTCGGCCAATAACCCGATGGCAAGGTACGACGATGCTGATGGGATTCGATCCGTTTGCCGCACCAACGGCACGCGCCGCGCCAGGGCGGCCCAATTGTTCAGCCAGTTGGCCGTAATGCATTACCTGCCCGCAGGGGATAGTGCGTAGTGTTTTCCAGACTTCGCGCTGAAATGGCGTCCCCCCCGTGGCAGTGGGAAGCGTATCAATAATGCTAAGATTACCGGCAAAATATTCACGAAGCTTGTCGCTTAAACCACCTGGGTTGGTGGCAGAAATGCGCTCATAGCCTTCTTTGCGATAATGGATGTCCAGCAGCTGCACCATGCGTTCGCTGTACTCTTCCCATTCAACCGCCCGCAGGCGAAATTGCTCATCGCAAATCACCCACAGTGGACCCAGTGGCGTGGCAATTTTTTCTTCAAGTAATCTCAGCATCCGTTCTCTCTTAAGACAAACGTGGGTAAATACCCGGACCTATCGGCAGACCGACAAGATACCACGCCAGCAACATCAGCAGCCATACCACCAAAAAGATAAGTGGATAGGGCAAGACTAACGAATAGTAAGTACCCAGTTTCGCGTCTGGTTTGTCGCAGTCTGATAGCATAAAGCGATTTTTTGATTTTTCTGCCTGAAGAAATGAGGGCAAGCCATCACATGGATCGAGGGTGGGATAATTCCAGTCAGTGAAATTTTACCGTAGGCTATCTGTTATTTGATTCTGTGGCGTGATAGCCGCCAGACACCACTGAACTCGTTACTCATTCCCCAATCCCGGCGAGAATGTGGTTATTTACAGAGCTAAAAAATGAATAAAAAAATAGAGCCTGTCGACATCCGCCAGACTCTACAGTACACACAGCAGTGCATCCTCGTCTTAAATCCGGCCTGGGGTCCTGGTGACCGGTGACAGTGTTATAACGGTTTTACCCATCCGTTGCCAATTTTCTTCAGTGACAGATTTCACGAAAATATAAGTTAAATCATTTGTCTTGTGATTGCATAATCATGCATCGTTAATCGACGAGTAAATTTACCGGGCGAGTAGCCCGTTCGACGCTTAAACATATTGCCGAACGATTCAGCTGAGGCATAGCCCAGACGATGGGCAATTTTGGTCAACGAATATCCATCATCAAGAAGCGTCACTGCAGAAATAACGTGCATTTGCTGAACCCAGTGGCGAAATGTTAATCCCGTCTCTTTAACAAATAAGCGCATGAGTGTACGGCTACTGACGTTAATTTTATCCGCTAGATTATCCAGTGTTGGCAGATACCCTTGGTTGTTTAGCAAATTCTCACAAAGCTGCTGTAGCCGCTCATCATTTGGCCAAGGGAGTTCAAGTGACATTTTCACCCCCATTTTTATTTCCTGAAGTATCAGTGTCTCGAGGGCTGAAAAACGTAACTGTTGTTTATCTGTGGTACTTTGCGACGGTGGAAGTTGGTTAATTGCAATTAGTAATTCCCTTAACAGGGGTGAAATACCCGTCATGAAGCAAACTGTTCCCAGCGTTTCACTTTCCGCTTCTGAAACCAGTACGGTTTTTAAAAGTACGTTGCCTGTCGCAACAAACTTATGCGGCATTTGTGGGGGCAGCCAAAGCGCGCTGCTGGCATGGACTAGCCAGACGCTTTCTCCAGCCCATACACGAACGACTCCTTCAGCCGGGTAAAGCAACTGGGCATAGAGATGTTTATGCCAGGGAACTGTACCTCCATTCAGATGTTCCGAATCCAGTCCGATAATGTGATGCCCTGGTGATGCTTTGGGTTGCAGTGTAATTGTCATTTACAGTAGGTATTTTGTCAGAAATCATCAAATAAGCCATGTTAAATTTTAAATATGACGTATGCAAGTTTCCGGATATATACGGTGTAAAGAGTGATGATAATTTCTAAAAAACAGCTTATTGGGGTGGTAGCGATCGGTATTCTTTTGACTGGCGTTGTCTTTTTTATCTGGAGGGTAAGCAAAGGAAGATTTATACAGACGACGGATGATGCTTACATTGGTGGTAATATCACCACGGTGGCAAGTAAAGTTTCTGGTTATATTTCTGCTATAGAGGTGCGCGATAATCAGAGCGTAAAAAAAGGCGATATTATCCTGCGTCTCGATGATCGGGATTATCGTGCAAATGTCGCCAGGCTTGAGGCAAAAATAAAAAGTAGCAAAGCCAATCTCGAAGGCATTCAAGCCACTATTACGATGCAGCAGTCGATAATTCAAAGTGCCAGTGAAACATGGCAGGCAGTAAAACATGAGGAGCAAAAGCGCCTGCGAGATACTGAACGTTATGAAAAACTCGCACAATCAGCGGCAATATCGCAACAAATTATTGATAACGCCAGGTTTGACTACCAGCAGGTCGCAGCAAAGGAGCGCAAAGCCGCGAACGATTTCCTGGTGGAGAAGCAACGGC
>NZ_JBQZXC010000187.1:0-4967 GCF_053555815.1 Shigella sp. SIG6
TGATGTCCAGTCCCGTACTCTACGCGCCAGAGGGAAATTCACCTGGCGCGTATTTTTGTTCGCGGCTTAGCTACGGCTGAGCACGCCGCGGCGATAGAGATTACGTTTAATGCGCGTTAAACCAGGTTTTGGCTTACGCGGTTCGTCCAGGCTTGCCAGGACAATCTCCAGCACACGCTCTGCGACATCGCGGTGACGTTGAGCCACTGCCAGCACCGGACACTGTAAGAAGTCGAGCAGTTCGTTATCGCCAAAGGTGGCAATTGCCAGGTCAGAAGGCAGTTTGCCGTCGCGACGCAGCGTGACATCCATCACTCCTTGCAACAACGCAAACGACGTTGTGAACAGCGCCTGCGGCATCGGATGCGTTTCCAGCCATTTTTCGAATAACTGGGCAGCCGCCTCCCGCTCATAGCTGTTGGCATACAGGAAATGCACTTCGCGCGGATCATCTTTCCAAGCAGTACGGAAACCTTGTTCACGCAGGAAGCTGACAGAAAGCTCCGGCAGCGCGCCAAGATAAAGCACCGTCTCGGCGGGAAACTTACGTAACTCTTCCGCCAGCATTTCGGCATCATCCTGATCGGCACCAACCACGCTGGTGAAATGTTCACGATCGAGGGCGCGGTCCAGCGCGACAATCGGGAACGGGTCGTTAGCCCAGCGTTGATAAAAAGGATGCTCAGGTGGCAACGACGTCGAAACAATAATGGCATCAACCTGACGCTGTAAAAGGTGCTCAATGCAGCGCATTTCGTTGTCTGGCTGATCTTCTGAGCAGGCAATCAGCAGTTGATAACCCCGTTGCCGCGCCTGGCGTTCAAGATAGTTAGCGATGCGGGTATAGCTGGTGTTCTCCAGATCGGGGATCACAAGACCAATAGAACGTGTGCGTCCAGCACGAAGCCCAGCTGCCACGGCGTTCGGGTGGTAATTGTGCTCACGCACCACAGCCATGACTTTTTCAACGGTTTTGTCGCTCACACGGTATTGCTTCGCTTTGCCGTTAATAACATAGCTTGCAGTGGTCCGCGACACTCCCGCCAGCCGAGCGATTTCATCCAGTTTCACAATTGCCCCTTGCGTAAAATGTAAAAACCATAGCCATTGTACTGGTATGGGTTAAATTCATTAACATCTAAGCGCAGAAAATTAACTGCGGCAACTGCTTTTATTCCAGGTTCCCACTGATTTCGCAAAAAAAGCCCAACGTGACATGTTGGGCTGCAAATTGCGCACTGAGATCATTCTCAACGCATTATTTTATCGCCGCGCGAAAGTCCGACCACACCAGAGCGAGCAACTTCCACAATTTTCGCCACATCGCGAATCGATGCTAAAAATGCATCAAGCTTATCGCTGGTGCCTGCTAATTGAACGGTATAAATCGAGGGGGTGACATCGATAATTTGCCCACGGAATATTTCCGTATTACGTTTCACTTCGTCACGCCCGTAACCGCTGGCCTGAATTTTCACCAGCATGATTTCCCGCTCAACATGCGCGCCCTGCCCCAACTCACTCACGCGCAAGACATCGACCAGCTTGTGTAATTGCTTTTCGATCTGCTCAAGTACTTTTTCATCGCCCACGGTCTGGATGGTCATACGCGATAATGTCGGATCGTCGGTTGGCGCAACGGTCAGGCTTTCAATGTTGTAGCCTCGCTGGGAAAAAAGGCCAATCACGCGGGATAACGCGCCTGATTCATTTTCGAGTAAGACTGATAATATCCGGCGCATAATCAGGTTCTCTCCGTTTTGCTTAACCACATTTCATCCATTCCGCCCCCGCGAATCTGCATCGGGTAGACGTGCTCACTGCCATCGACGGTAACATCAACAAACACCAGGCGATTATTGCGCACCTGTTCCAGCGCCTCGCTAAGTTTGCTTTCCAGCTCATGCGGATGAGAGATCTGGATCCCGACGTGACCATAGGCTTCCGCCAGACGGACGAAATCGGGTAGTGATTGCATATAAGATTGTGAATGACGGCCGGAATAGATCATGTCCTGCCACTGTTTCACCATCCCCAGATAGCGGTTATTGAGATTCACCACCAGTACGGGCAACTCGTATTGCAACGCGGTAGACAGTTCCTGGATGT
The DNA here is from genome assembly GCF_053555815.1 of Shigella sp. SIG6. Lineage (NCBI taxonomy): Bacteria > Pseudomonadati > Pseudomonadota > Gammaproteobacteria > Enterobacterales > Enterobacteriaceae > Shigella > Shigella sp. SIG6. Next base: position 2,110 of record NZ_JBQZXC010000187.1, read on the forward strand.
TCATCTGAATACTGCCGTCGCCAGTGACGCAAACCACGGTTTCTTCTGGCAACGCCATTTTGACGCCCAGTGCCGCAGGTAAACCAAAACCCATCGTGCCGAGACCGCCGGAATTGATCCAGCGACGCGGTTTGTCGAATGGATAATAAAGCGCAGCAAACATCTGGTGCTGCCCGACATCGGACGTCACGTAAGCGTCCCCATTAGTCAACCGCCAAAGAGTCTCGATCACCGCCTGCGGTTTAATCTTTTCACTGTGAGTGTCATATTTCAAGCACTGAAGAGCGCGCCACTGTTCAATCTGCTACCACCAGTCGCGGATCTCATCCAGCGGTTGATGGGCGGATTCTTGCGACAGGAGTTCAAGCATTTGTTCGAGGACCTGGCGAGCATCCCCCACAATCGGGATATCCGCAGTCACGGTTTTAGAAATGGAAGTAGGATCAATATCGATATGCAGAACAGTGGCATTTGGGCAGTACTTTGCCAGATTGTTCGTCGTTCGGTCATCAAATCGTACCCCGACGGCGAAAATCACATCCGCGTTATGCATCGTCATATTGGCTTCGTAGGTACCGTGCATTCCCAGCATGCCCAGTGCCTGACGATGCGTTGCCGGAAACGCCCCCAGCCCCATCAATGAGGAAACAACGGGCAGATTCAACGCCTCCACCGTTTCTTTCAACTGCTGATGGCAGCCCGCCATGATTGCCCCACCGCCTACGTAGACAACCGGTTTTTTTGCCGCTACCAGCGTTTGCAGAGCACGCTTAATTTGCCCTTTATGTCCGGTAGTAGTGGGATTGTAAGAACGCATACTGACCGACTCAGGGCAGACATAGGGTAATTTGTTCGCCGGATTAAGAATATCTTTCGGTAAATCAACGACCACTGGTCCTGGGCGACCACTTGCCGCCAGCCAGAAAGCCTTTTTCAGCACCTGCGGAATGTCTTCCGTTTGCTTAACCAGAAAACTGTGTTTAACCACCGGTCGCGAAATCCCCACCATGTCGCACTCCTGAAAGGCATCGTAACCTATCAACGAGGTCGCTACCTGCCCGGAAAGGACAACTAATGGAATGGAATCCATATAAGCGGTGGCGATGCCGGTAATCGCATTGGTCGCCCCTGGACCCGACGTTACCAGCACGACGCCGACTTCCCCGGTCGCACGCGCCAGGCCATCGGCCATATGCACCGCCGCCTGCTCATGACGAACTAATACATGATCAATACCACCCACGGTATGCAATGCATCGTAAATATCAAGGACTGCGCCTCCGGGATAACCGAATACTTGTTTAACGCCCTGATCGATAAGCGATCGGACGACCATCTCGGCTCCAGACAACATCTCCATGGCCTGCCTCACTGTTTGACGGAAAAAATGTGTAAAACACATTAACCGTCCGATCTTGCTTAAGCAATTGGCAGCCAGAGACATAAACGCAGGGTAATAAGAATAAACAGGAGGAAAGGTGAAAAGAAACGATAAAATCCTCCATTACGAAGGATTAAATTGATAATAAATCGGCTGAATCCCACAACTTACAGCAATTTCTCTATTTTTTTAATTAATCCTAAAATAGAGAGTCCACACATTCAGAATAAAATTCTACATTCAATAAAAAATGCAGAATAAACCAGACATTCATGTCTGGCCTATTCTGCATTCAGTTAGCGTTTGCAAATTGAGACTAATTGTTCTTCCATCCACTGATGGCCTTTATCGCGCCCGGCAGCTTCATGCCAAGAGAGATAACAGGTTCTGCTGTTTTGTTTTAACGGCAGCGGTAATACCTGTAATTCTAAGGATTCAGCGAACTCTTCAGCCAGCCAACGCGGCGCAATAGCGACCAAATGCGTTTGCGACACCACGCTAAGTACGCTCATCATTGCCATGCCCTGATACGCGATACTGGCTTGCTTATCTACCGTGTCATACCAAGGTTGACTAAATGACGCGAAACGATCGAGCGAAACCGCCGCATGTTGTTCGTTATAAACATCATGTTTCAGTAACGGGCCTTTAATTGTTGGATGATTTTTGCTGGCTACCAGCACCATTTCATCTTTAAATAATGGCACGCTGGTAAATTCAGGACGATGGAAGTCTTCATAACTAATCACAAACTCCGTTTCCTGATAACGCAGCTGATGTTCAGTGTTCTGATTTAATGAAGACTTGAACATAACATGTATATTTGGCGCAATCTGCTCAATGTGATTATAAATCTGCGAGGTCAGAATGCTGTCTAACGGGCTGCAAACACAAAGATGAAATACACGTTCACTGCTCGCGGGTTCAAAACCTGAACCAGGCAATTCATTTTGTACTAGTTGCAATGCCTGGCGAACTGAACCAAAAAGTTGAAATGCGCGAGCAGTCGGTTGAATACCACGGCCATAACGAACAAAAAGCTCGTCATTAAACATCACCTTCAGGCGTGCAACAGCGTTACTGACCGCAGGTTGCGACATACCCAGAACATGAGCGGCACGGGTAATGTTTTGCTCCTGTATCACGGCATCGAAAACGGTTAATAAGTTGAGATCGACCATGCGTAGCTGTGGCTTGCTTAACTCCGCCGTCTCTGAATGATCTGTTTGTACCTCTGGCATACTTAACTCCACTGTCACACTTAACTCCCTTTCCCTTATTGGAATGCAGAGAAATAATCCTGAAGAATATGATTTATCATGCATATAAAATAAGAAAAAGCAAAATGAGTAAAATTCGGAAAACATAAAGATACGGGTTCTGATAAAAACAGAATCCATTGCCGTGGAATGAGTCATTTACCACAGCATAATAATCCATAATGTTTTTGTTGCGAAAACAATCTAATCATAACTAC
>NZ_JBQZXC010000188.1:0-4850 GCF_053555815.1 Shigella sp. SIG6
CCTCACCAGAGCTTGATGTCAAAGCAATTACGTCTTCCGCCGGAAACCAGACACCAGAAAAAACCTTACGCAATGTTCTGCGTATGCTGACCTTGCTTAATCGCACCGATATTCCGGTGGCAGGCGGCGCGGTAAAACCGTTAATGCGTGAGTTGATTATCGCGGACAATGTGCACGGCGAAAGCGGTCTCGACGGCCCGGCATTACCGGAACCGACGTTCGCACCGCAAAACTGTACGGCGGTGGAGCTGATGGCGAAAACGCTGCGCGAAAGTGCGGAACCTGTCACGATTGTTTCTACCGGACCGCAAACTAACGTTGCCTTGCTGCTCAATAGCCATCCGGAACTGCATAGCAAAATTGCCCGTATCGTGATTATGGGCGGCGCAATGGGGCTTGGTAACTGGACGCCTGCGGCTGAATTTAATATTTACGTTGACCCGGAAGCGGCAGAAATTGTCTTCCAATCAGGGATCCCGGTGGTGATGGCCGGTCTGGATGTTACTCATAAAGCGCAAATCCACGTTGAAGACACCGAGCGTTTCCGCGCGATTGGCAACCCTGTTTCAACCATTGTTGCCGAACTGCTGGATTTCTTCCTCGAATATCATAAAGACGAAAAATGGGGCTTTGTCGGCGCACCGCTGCATGACCCATGCACCATCGCCTGGCTGTTGAAACCCGAGTTGTTTACCACTGTTGAGCGCTGGGTTGGCGTGGAAACACAGGGGAAATATACCCAGGGTATGACGGTTGTTGATTATTATTATCTGACTGGCAATAAACCGAATGCCACTGTAATTGTCGATGTTGATCGTCAGGGCTTTGTTGATTTACTGGCTGATCGTCTGAAATTTTACGCTTAACACTCGTCATTGATTAAGATCACCACGCGTTACCTGGGTGGTCTTAATCTATTTATCTCTTTTTCTTTCAAGATATAAATGCAATGGATAATGCAGAACTCGCCATAGGTATCGATCTCGGCACTACCAATAGTTTAATTGCCGTCTGGAAAGACGGTGCCGCGCAATTAATTCCAAATAAGTTCGGTGAATATTTAACACCATCCATAATTAGCATGGATGAAAATAATCATATTTTAGTCGGAAAACCGGCTGTATCACGGCGTACTTCGCATCCGGATAAAACGGCAGCGTTATTTAAACGTGCAATGGGCAGTAATACCAACTGGCGGTTAGGCAGCGACACATTTAACGCGCCAGAACTGTCCTCTTTGGTATTACGCTCATTAAAAGAAGATGCCGAAGAATTTCTGCAACGTCCGATTAAAGATGTGGTGATCTCCGTTCCGGCTTATTTCAGCGATGAACAACACAAGCATACCCGTTTAGCAGCGGACTTAGCCGGGTTAAATGCGGTACGCTTAATTAATGAACCCACAGCAGCTGCGATGGCGTATGGCCTGCATACCCAACAAAATACCCGTTCGCTGGTGTTTGATCTCGGTGGCGGCACGTTTGACGTTACGGTGCTTGAGTACGCCACGCCGGTGATTGAAGTTCACGCCTCCGCTGGCGACAACTTCCTCGGTAGCGAAGATTTTACCCATATGTTGGTCGATGACGTTTTAAAGCGCGCGGATGTCACAAGGACCACGCTTAACGAGAGTGAACTGGCAGCCTTGTACGCCTGTGTGGAAGCGGCAAAATGTAGCAATCAATCGCCAATGCATATTCGCTGGCAGTACCAGGATGAAACGCGGGAATGCGAATTTTACGAGAACGAACTGGAAGATTTGTGGTTGCCGCTGCTCAATCGCTTGCGAGTGCCGATTGAACAGGCGTTGCGCGATGCGCGTCTGAAGCCGAGTCAAATCGACAGTCTGGTGCTGGTTGGCGGCGCGTCACAAATGCCGCTGGTGCAGCGAATCGCCGTGCGTCTGTTTGGCAAATTACCGTATCAAAGTTACGATCCGAGCACCATTGTCGCGCTGGGCGCAGCAATCCAGGCCGCCTGCCGCTTACGCAGTGAAGATATTGAAGAAGTGATCCTCACTGATATTTGCCCTTACTCGTTGGGCGTTGAGGTTAACCGCCAGGGCGTTTCCGGCATTTTCTCGCCGATTATTGAACGAAACACCACTGTACCCGTGTCGCGTGTAGAAACTTATTCAACCATGCACCCGGAACAGGATTCAATTACGGTTAACGTCTATCAGGGAGAAAACCACAAAGTTAAAAACAACATTCTGGTGGAATCCTTCGATGTGCCGTTGAAGAAAACCGGGGCTTATCAGTCGATTGATATTCGCTTTAGTTATGATATCAACGGGTTGCTTGAAGTTGACGTGCTTCTGGAAGACGGCAGCGTTAAGTCCAGAGTGATTAACCACAGCCCGGTAACATTGAGCGCGCAGCAGATTGAAGAGAGTCGGACGCGGTTATCCGCATTGAAAATTTATCCGCGCGATATGCTCATCAATCGCACCTTTAAAGCCAAACTGGAAGAGTTGTGGGCGCGGGCGCTGGGTGACGAGCGAGAAGAGATTGGCCGGGTGATCACCGATTTTGATGCGGCGCTGCAGTCAAACGATATGGCCCGCGTCGATGAGGTCAGGCGGCGGGCGAACGTTTATTTAGCCATTGAGACCTCATAATCACGGCTGCCGGATGCGGCGTAAATGCTGCATCCGGCATCGGCGCAAAAAACACATCGTCAACTAAACAACATCGCGATTTTGCCGAGAGCATAACCTATAACCAGCACCGTTAAACTGATTTTGATAATGCTGGTAATGCTCTGTGGTTTTTCACCCTCATCATTTTTTTCTTCATGGTTTTCAGGTGTTGGCTCATCGACATCTTCATCCTCCGGCTCGAGTTTTACTTTCGTCAACAGCATCCGGGTGATAATGGCCTCTAATGGATGAGCATCTCCGCCTTCCAGCCTTGTATTAAGACGGGCCAGCATCTCTTGTTTCGGAAACGCTTCAAGTACTACCTGTTCCGCTACCCGATACAAATCCAGTAACGGTGAATCTTCTTCTGTCTCGCTACCGACTCTCGATTTCCACCACGCCCATGCTTTGCGTTTGAAGAATAACGACTCAATAAACGATTGACCTAACGCGATAATTTTCCGCTATGTAAAATTTCCGCCCATAACAGCCGCGTCCGGGCGCTCTCACCAGGAACATATTTCAGCGGTTGACCTTGCGCATCTACCATGCTCCGCGCTTCGATAACCATCACTAATAACGCGAAATAATCCGGGCAATGACGCTTGCTCCACTGCAACAACAAATTATCAGCTTGTGTAGATGGGTAACTTTCCCAGTACGCGCCGAGATCGGCAAGCAGGCTTTCCCCCTCGCCGCAGTACAAACGTTGTGCACACTGGTAATACCGGGCATCTTCGCTTTCTGGTTCTTCCGCTTGCCACTGTTTGGCTACAGGAATGAGTTCCACCATACCTGTTTGCACCGAGCTGTACCAGCGCAACAGTTTGCGATGTAACTTTGCATCATCAGGAATGAACCACGGTCCTTCCATCGCCAAAAACGCAGTGACATAGTCAGGATGGTAACGGCAGCAACGTTCCAGCGCGAAGTAATATTCAACAGTCTGGTTCTGTAACGCGACGGGATATTCCAGAAGGCTAAGGAAATCGAAACAATCACCAGCCTGAATGGCCTCAAGAAAAGCCACCCTTTCTTCCTCATCCATTCCTTCGCTGTCATTAAACGAATGCCAGTTCAAACGCTCTGCCAACAAAGAAGCACAATTTAATGACAGATATCGCGCTTCTATAGCGATTGCACACAGCGGCCAGCGTAATTGATCGACATCCTCCATGTTCCAGGTATTTAATTGCTGAATAAATTTCTGCCAGGCGGAGGGCTGAAAACGATCACTTTCTGAATCCAGTAATGTCCTGAATGCACGTAGTATTTCATGTTCAGCGGTGGCATCTTTTTCTTCATCATCTGCTTCCTCGACAGGATTTACCGCCAGTCGCAGCGCCTCTTCATAGGCCTGGCGTAATGCTTTAAACCCCTGCGGATCGGTTTCGGGATGACACAACGGTAAGCGAGCAAGATAAGCCTGGCGGATAATGTCTATTTGCGTCGTGCTTTCAATTTCGAGGATTTGCCAACATGTTTTCATAGGTCGCTCACATCCTTAAGCGTTACCGGGCATTCAGGCTGGACAGTTAATGGCTGCCAGGGAAGCGTGGCATAGAAACGGTCGCTTCCCGCTGCCAGCTCTTCGAACATCCGACTCCCGGCGCTATCGTATTTGTACAGGGTTAGCGCCTCGCGTAGCGAAGCGTTGTCTTCGCACTGAGAAGATTGCCAGTAGAGACGCCCTAGTGAATAGGCAGAAAAATAGTGCATCCAGCTGTGATAGTAATGGTGAGCTCGTGCATAGACGCGCGATTGCAGCCATAAACTCTCTTCTTCCGTCAGCCAGTTGTTGAGCACACCGACCCGTGACAGAAACCCCATTCGAACATAATCCCAGGCTTTGATTCCCCCTTCTCCACAGCACATAGCGGTTTGGGCAACGAATTGGGTATAAATCACCCCTCTCTCCGAGCCACCAGCAATTAATGCTTTCCACTCTTCAGGGGAAGAGCGTTGCCATGTCAGATATAAGCCAGCTAAATCATTGGCATGACCATCATCAGTCATCTGATAAATAGTCTGAATTAAATCATCACGATTATTTATTCCCCAGGATGATGAGAGATCGAATTCTTTTATCCCGGTATACATTTTTGGCGAGTCATGCGCGGGTTTGCAACTCTGATTAAGTATTTCCATGGGCGCAGAAAGCGCAAAAAGAAGATATTGTTCTTCCTTATTCATTTTTTAATAATCCCTT
>NZ_JBQZXC010000189.1:0-4768 GCF_053555815.1 Shigella sp. SIG6
CGATTCAATACCACTTAAATTTGCGTAATTATGCAGGGGTGCCAGTGGAGAAACGCGACGGATATTATCAATGACTTCATCGGTAATAATGGCGGACTCGGTAAAAATACTGCCGCCGTGAGCGATGCGGTGGCCAATTAAGGCCACGCTGTCATTTAAATTCCGTTTTTCCAGTTCAAATGCAATTGCCTTCAATGCACCTTCGTAGCTGTGGAGAGCCAGCGGTGCTGGCTCTCCACCATTTACGGATAAGAATGCATTTTCCGAGTTAATACCGTCGGCAATACCTGACATTAATACTTCACAGTCGCTGGCATCGAGTACGGAAAACTTAATCGAAGACGAACCACAGTTAATAACCAAAACAACCGGAAATTCATTCATCTCTTTTCTCATCCTGAGTTACGGATTAAAACAGTTTGTATACGATGTTCAGGATGGTCAGCAGACCAATCACGGTAACAAACACGTTATCCAGACGACCACGGTATTTCGCCAGAGACGGCGCTTTACGGATAGCATACATCGGCAACAGGCACAGCAGGGATGCGATAATCGGTGCGCCCATGGCTTCAATCAGGTCGAGGATGTTCGGGTTGGCGTAGGCAACAACCCAGGTGGAGCCCATGATGAAGATCATGCTGAGAGTATTCAGTTTACCCAGCGACACTTTGGTTTTGTCACCTTTATAACCGAACTTCAGAATCAGACCATTCAAGCCTTCCAGCGTCCCCAGATAGTGACCGAAGAAAGATTTGAAGATAGCCACGAGTGCGATGATGGAAGCCGCATATTCCAGTGTAATCGCGAACGTTGTTTTCGTACCGGTCATGGACGCAAAGTGGTTAGCCAGATAAGAAAGCACTGGAATATTCTGCGCTTTGGCTTCCGCCATGTTGGCCGGAGACAGAGTAAACAGGCAGCTAAAGGCAAAGAACATCACCACTGCAACCATCAGCATGCTGGCACGAGAAATGATTTGGGAACATTTACGTTCGGTGAAGTCGCGACCGAAGTCTTTCTCATACTCTTCACGTTTAGAAACCACGAAGGAAGAGACGATTGGCGAGAAGTTAAAGGAGAAAACCATGATGGAAATCCCCAGCCAGACAGTGATCAGGATACCGTCATGACCGGTTAACGACAGCGAACCGAGGTCAACCTGGTCGATAACTGCAGAGTTCCAGTAAGGGATCAGCGACAGAGAAATCAGCACCAGGCTGGCGATAAACGGCCATACCAGGTAGCTCATCACTTTAACCATCAGATCCTTACCAAACCAGATGACGAAAGCCATCAGCAGCAACAGGAACAGCGCCACAAAGCCGCGATTCAGCGGTGCAAATCCGAGCTGGTTTTCCCAGAACGTCATAAAGGTATTGGTAATAGTAACGCCATAAATCCACAGCAGTGGGCAAATCGCGAAGAAGTACAGGAACGTGATAACCACGCCGCCAGTTTTACCAAAATGCTCTTCCACCGTTTCCGTAATGTTGCCGGAAGGGTTAGAGCCAGAAAGACACAGACGCGCCAGCGCCCGGTGGCAATAAAATGCGATGGGGTATGCCAATACCAACATCAGAAGAATCGGGATCAGTCCGCCAAAACCTGCGCGGATAGGGAAGAACAGCACCCCGGCGCCGATTGCCGTACCAAACAAGCCTAACGTCCATGTGGTATCTGATTTACGCCAGGACGATTGTTTTGTCTGGCTGGATACAATGCTATCTGAAGTACTCATATCCTATCCTCAACGAATTAATTAAGCGTCAACGAAACCGGTGATTTGAGAGACGCAAGAAAGATCGATATTGCCGCCGGAAATAATACTGACGGTTTTTCTGTTTTGAATATATTGGTCTAATTTACCGCTTAATAATGCAGCACATGCCAGAGCGCCTGCGCCTTCGGTGACGACTTTATTGCGCTGAATTAAGGCAATCATACTGTTTCTGATTTCGTCTTCGCTGACCAGCACGATGTCATCGACTAATTCACGAACGATTTCGTAAGTTAAATTACCCGGGCGGGAGACATCACAACCATCCGCCAGGGTGCCGGTAGTTCGGTGCGTGGTTATTTCTCCGGAGTGGAAAGAAGCCGCCATGCCGTGAACGTTTTCTGACTGTACGCCAATAACACGAATGGTCGGGTTAATAGATTTAATTGCCACCGCAATACCAGCAATTAAACCACCACCACCAATTGGCACAATCACGTTATCGACATCATAGAGATCTTCCATAATTTCCAGACCAATCGTTCCCTGGCCAGCAATCACTTTCGGATCATCGTAAGGTGGGATAAAAATACGACCTTCCATTTCGACAATTTCGCTCACTTTAGCGATAGTGTCGTTGAAGTTATCACCATGCAGAACGACTTCTGCGGAGTAGTCGCACGTTGCCGCTACTTTGGATTTTGGCGCACCTTTTGGCATCACCACTTTACCGTCGATACCCAGCATCGCGCAGGAGAGCGAAACCCCTTGCGCATGGTTGCCCGCAGAACAGGCCACCACGCCTTTGCGTTTTTCCGCATCGGTCAGTGAACTTAATTTATTAAATGCGCCACGAATTTTAAATGAACCCGTACGCTGCATATTTTCAAACTTCAGGAATATTTCACCTTTGCAACGTTCACTAAAATATTTGGAGCGAGGCATGCCTGTTTTATAAATTCGCCCAGCCAGTCGTTGTTTCGCTTCAATAATATCATCAATAGCAACCGGCAGATCGTATGTAATATGCATTATAAAACCTCTTCGCCTGAATTAAATATGTAGGTAACCGTAACCGACACCTGCAAAACAGACAGGTGGATTATTTATGTTTAAATAAAAACAAATAACTAACCAACTTCTATTAATTGCCTTCGTCTACACCCATTATAAGATGAATACTCTTTGGCTAATTCCACCAAAACCGATGCTGCTTTTTTAATACGATAATTTTTCGACCATACCGCGGCATATTGTGCCACAGGTAATGTTTCTTCAACCGGAATAGTAATAAATTGATTAGAACCAAAAGGTGACGTCATATCACAAGGAATTACAGTTAAGAAATCAGCATTGAGAACAAGATTATAAATTGTCACGACTGAGTCGGTTTTAACGATGTTTTCAATACTGATGCCATTTCTTTGTAACGTAGTAAGCAGTTCGCTGTAGTACCCCATATTAGTTTGTGGCAACACCCACTGTTCGTTCTTCAACGACTCCAGCGTGGTGGTGCCGGTGCATGTTCGGGACTTACTGGCTACCAGCACAAACTCGGACTCGAACAGCGGCTCAACATGTAAATCCTGAAGCTTCATTTCTGCACTTAACGTACCAATCGCAAAATCCAGTCGACCGTCGCGGATTGCCGGTAAGAACGAAGACAGTTGCGCTTCATACATAGAAACCTGCGCTTTCGGGAACACCTCTTTGAACTTGTTGATCATCCCTGACATAAAAGTAAAACCAATCAATGAAGGAAAACCAAATGAGACTTCCACCACCGCCTCAGAAGACATACCGCTTATCTCATTAACCATATTTTTCATTTCACGGGTAATGGATTCGGAACGGGAGAGTAACAATTGACCGGCAGGTGTTAATGTTACACCGGTATTTTTCCGCACCACTAATTCCACACCAAAATAATCTTCAATATCGTTAATGATTTTACTGACGGCCGGTTGAGTTAACCCTAATTCTTTTGCAGCCGAGCCGATAGAGCCACTTCTAATGACTTCCTGAAAGACTACCAGGTGCTGCGTTTTCGGAAGAAGAATAGTGCTCATAACGACCTACGTTAATTACCTCATTGACGGCATGAAGTGTATCAAAATGAAATAAACAGGATATGTGCGACCACTCACAAATTAACTTTCATTACTTTCCAAGGTATCGTTATTACAATTAAATACCTTTAAATATCAACAAGTTAAAGCATAAAAATCAGCATAAACCCTGATTTTTATCAAAAAAAAATGACGGGGATAACCATATTTTATGGCGATAACATCATTCGTTATGTGGTTAATACAAAAAAGGGGCTGAGACCATATTTCAAGCAATTACCGGATAATTACCACGCAAAATTTGAGTTAAATTTAATGAGCAAGTTCTCAAATTTTATTATAAATAAACCATTTTCAGCGATAAATACTGCGGCACATCACATTTTTTCACGCTATTTGTTGGAGAACAAACATTTATTTTATCAATATTTTAAAATTTCGAATACAGGTATTGATCATCTCGAACAATTGATTAACGTCAACTTTTTCTCTTCTGACAGGACGTCATTTTGTGAATGCAATCGTTTTCCATAAATTCTTCTCCCCTCATAGGCGACGAATAGCATTTTGTGTTGAGGATCACAAAACGAATAATTGCTGGTCGCCGCGATAAGGTCAGACGAAGTCAACAAGGGGGATTTTCACTGTGCTTTACATCAGCGTAGGACACAGAATGTTGCTTCGTTTACTGTAACGCCGGGTAAATGAGCGTTTTTTGATAGTGCATAAGTGTCGTGCGAGGAAAATAAGCATCTATTATTGTTTGTCATGACGACAAGGCAGGCATCAATGAAAGGCTTCCCAATTGCACATATTTTTCACCCTTCAATCCCGCCAATGCACGCAGTGGTTAACAATCACAATAGAAATATTGATTATTGGACGGTAAAAAGAAAGTTTGCAGAAATTGTCTCCACCAATGACGTTAATAAAATTTACAGTATAAGTAATGAACTGCGGAGAGTATTATCTGCAATTA
>NZ_JBQZXC010000190.1:0-4752 GCF_053555815.1 Shigella sp. SIG6
TTCTGTCAATATATTAATTAAATCTACATTTACTCTTTAGTAAAATTAAATTGGATCAGGGGTGTGGAAACATCACTATGCGGCCCCACACCAACGAATACAATTTTCTACGACCTGTTCTTTTTGGGTCGCATGCCGTATTCAATGGCTGGGTATAAACATTGGCTATTGACTGAATCAATGTATTGCAATGTTTATATTTTTAATTATTTATAGTTTAAGGACAAATAATGAGTAAGTTTGTTAAAACAGCTATTGCTGCGGCAATGGTGATGGGCGTGTTCATCTCTACGGCAACAATCGCTGCGGGTAACAACGGTACTGCACGTTTTTACGGCACCATTGAAGACTCAGTGTGTTCTATCGTTCCGGACGATCACAAACTGGAAGTTGATATGGGTGATATCGGTGCCGAAAAACTGAAAAATAACGGCACCACCACGCCGAAAAGTTTCCAGATTCGTCTGCAAGATTGCGTATTTGATACTCAGGAAACAATGACCACTACCTTTACTGGTACCGTTTCTTCTGCAAATAGCGGCAATTATTACACCATTTTCAATACCGATACCGGTGCGGCATTTAACAATGTTAGCCTGGCGATCGGTGACTCTCTGGGTACCTCTTACAAAAGCGGCATGGGTATTGACCAGAAAATAGTGAAAGACACTTCTACCAACAAAGGCAAAGCGAAGCAGACACTGAACTTTAAAGCCTGGCTGGTCGGCGCAGCTGATGCGCCAGATCTGGGTAATTTTGAAGCAAATACCACCTTCCAGATTACTTACCTGTAAGGCATACCCCCATAGCGACACTGCTATGGGGGATTTAAATGGATTTTGACCGAACAAGAATAAAAACGGATAGAAACGTGTATGCCTGACCATTCTCTTTTTCGATTACGGATTCTTCCGTGGTGCATTGCGCTGGCAATGTCAGGGAGTTATAGCAGTGTCTGGGCTGAAGACGACATTCAGTTTGATTCCCGTTTTCTGGAATTAAAAGGCGACACAAAAATTGATCTGAAGCGTTTTTCCAGCCAGGGATATGTTGAGCCCGGAAAATACAATTTACAGGTTCAACTAAATAAACAGCCATTGGCGGAAGAGTACGATATTTACTGGTATGCTGGTGAAGATGACGCGAGCAAAAGCTATGCTTGTCTGACACCGGAACTGGTAGCGCAGTTTGGTTTAAAAGAAGACGTGGCGAAAAATCTGCAATGGAGCCACGATGCTAAATGCCTGAAATCCGGTCAACTGGAAGGCATGGAAATTAAGGCTGATTTAAGCCAGTCCGCATTAGTCATTTCACTGCAACAGGCTTACCTCGAATATACTTATCCCGACTGGGATCCGCCTTCACGTTGGGATGACGGCATCTCCGGGATCGTCGCGGACTACAGCATCAACGCACAAACCCGGCACGAAGAAAATGGCGGTGATGATAGTAACGAGATCAGCGGCAACGGGACGGTCGGGGTTAACCTAGGGCCGTGGCGTATGCGTGCTGACTGGCAGACTAACTATCAACATACTCGCAGTAATGATGACGATGAATTCAGCGGCGATGAAACTCAAAAAAAATGGGAGTGGAGTCGCTACTATGCCAGGCGGGCGTTACCATCATTAAAAGCCAAACTGGCGCTGGGCGAGGATTACCTCAGATCCGATATTTTTGATGGTTTTAACTATGTTGGTGGCAGTGTCAGTACTGACGATCAAATGTTGCCTCCCAATCTGCGCGGCTACGCGCCAGACATTTCCGGCGTGGCACACACCACAGCAAAAGTGACCGTCAGCCAGATGGGGCGTGTGATTTACGAAACGCAGGTTCCGGCTGGACCGTTTCGTATTCAGGATCTTGGTGATTCTGTCTCCGGTACGTTGCATATTCGCATTGAAGAACAGAACGGCCAGGTGCAGGAATAGGACATCAGCACCGCCTCGATGCCATACCTCACTCGTCCAGGTCAGGTTCGCTATAAGATCATGATGGGCCGTCCGCAAGAGTGGGGACACCATGTCGAGGGTGAATTTTTTTCTGGTGCTGAAGCTTCCTGGGGGATCGCTAACGGCTGGTCGTTATATGGCGGCGCACTGGGAGATGAAAACTATCAGTCTGCGGCGCTTGGTGTCGGTCGCGATTTGTCTACATTCGGCGCGGTCGCGTTTGATGTTACTCACTCGCACACCAAACTGGATAAAGACACCGCTTATGGCAAAGGTTCGCTGGACGGTAACTCCTTCCGTGTGAGTTATTCCAAAGACTTTGACCAGCTCAACAGCCGCGTTACTTTTGCTGGATATCGCTTCTCGGAAGAGAACTTTATGACTATGAGCGAGTATCTGGATGCCAGTGACAGCGGAATGGTACGCACGGGCAACGACAAAGAGATGTACACCGCCACTTATAACCAGAACTTCCGAGATGCGGGTGTTTCGGTTTATCTCAACTATACCCGCCATACCTACTGGGATCGCGAGGAGCAGACAAACTACAACATCATGCTCTCGCACTATTTCAATATGGGCAGTATTCGTAATGTCAGCATCTCGATGACTGGCTACCGTTACGAGTATGACAACCAGGCCGACAAAGGCATGTACATTTCGCTCAGTATGCCGTGGGGCGACAACAGTACCGTTAGCTATAACGGTACTATGGCAGTGGGACGGACAGCAGTCAGGTCGGTTATTTCAGCCGTGTCGATGACGCGACTCACTATCAGTTGAACGTCGGCACCAGTGACAAACACACCAGCGTTGACGGCTATTACAGCCATGATGGTTCGCTGGCGCAGGTTGACCTCAGTGCGAACTACCATGAAGGGCAATACACCTCTGCGGGCTTGTCGTTACAGGGCGGCGCAACGCTTACTGCCCACGGTGGCGCACTTCACCGTACCCAGAATATGGGCGGGACACGCTTGTTGATTGATGCCTATGGCGTTGCCGATGTTCCGGTAGAAGGTAACGGTGCTGCTGTTTATACCAATATGTTTGGTAAAGCCGTCGTTTCTGACGTCAATAACTATTACCGCAATCAGGCGTATATCGACCTCAACAAATTGCCGGAAAACGCCGAAGCAACCCAGTCGGTGGTACAAGCCACGCTAACTGAAGGGACGATTGGCTACCGCAAATTTGCCGTCATCAGTGGTCAAAAAGCGATGGCGGTGCTGCGTTTACAAGACGGCAGCCATCCTCCGTTTGGCGCAGAAGTAAAAAATGATAACGAGCAGACAGTGGGCCTTGTCGATGATGACGGCAATGTTTATCTGGCTGGGGTGAAACCTGGCGAACACATGAGTGTGTTCTGGAGTGGTGTTGCGCATTGCGATATCAACCTGCCGGACCCGCTGCCTGCCGATCTGTTTAACGGCTTGTTACTGCCATGCCAGCATAAAGGCAACGTCGCGCCGGTTGTTCCTGATGACATAAAGCCTGTCATTCAGGAGCAGACGCAACAGGTGACACCCACCAATCC
Source organism: Shigella sp. SIG6 (assembly GCF_053555815.1). Lineage (NCBI taxonomy): Bacteria > Pseudomonadati > Pseudomonadota > Gammaproteobacteria > Enterobacterales > Enterobacteriaceae > Shigella > Shigella sp. SIG6. Next base: position 3,490 of record NZ_JBQZXC010000190.1, read on the forward strand.
CCCTGTTTCTGTTTCAGCTAACCAATAACGTGATTAAGGAATGATCCATGTCTGATTTACTTTGCTCTGCCAAATTGGGTGCTACGACGCTAGCGTTACTGCTTAGCGCTGCCAGTTTGTCTGCCCAGGCTTCTGTAACGCCAGATCGTACCCGTTTGATATTTAATGAAAGCGACAAATCAATCAGCGTGACGTTGCGCAATAACGATCCGAAACTGCCTTATCTGGCCCAAAGCTGGATCGAAGATGAAAAGGGTAACAAGATCAGTTCACCGTTAACTGTTCTGCCACCGGTGCAACGCATCGATTCAATGATGAACGGGCAGGTAAAAGTGCAGGGAATGCCGGATATCAACAAATTGCCTGCCGATCGTGAAAGCCTGTTCTACTTCAACGTGCGTGAGATCCCGCCAAAATCAAACAAAGCCAACACGCTGCAAATAGCACTACAAACGCGTATTAAGTTGTTCTGGCGACCGAAGGCGCTGGAGAACGTCAGCATGAAAAACCCCTAGCAATATAAGGTTACTTTAACCCGCAACGGTCAGGAATTTACCGTCAATAACCCGACGTCGTATTACGTCATTTTCAGTAATGCCAGCACACAGAAAAATGGCAATCCGGCAGCCGGTTTCCCGCCAATAGTGATGTCGCCGAAAACCTCTGCACCGCTGAATGTGAAGATGGGTGGCGTGCCGGTACTGACCTATGTCAACGACTATGGCGCTCGGATGCCGCTCTTTTTCACTTGCAACGGTAACAGTTGCCAGGTCGATGAAGAGCAGAGCCGCAAAGGCTGAGGCCGGGAGAGCCAGTATGAAAGGATCTTGTTCTGTCTGGGCGGTAACTGGGTTACTGATATGTTGTGTTGGTAGCGGCTTTGCAGTTGCAGCGAGTAAGTCAGTAAGTATGAATTTACGGGTGCTTGTCGATGCCCCTCCTCCTTGTACGGTAAATGGTGCGGCAGTTGAGTTTGGTAATGTATTCATTAATAAGATCAATAGGGTTGATTATAAACGTCCCATTGACTACTCGCTTGTTTGTAACAATCTGGCAATGGATGACCTGCGTCTACAGATGCAGGCGACAACGGTCGTGATTAACGGTGAAACAGTTATCAGCACGGGTATTCCGGGGTTTGGTATTCGGGTTCAGAAAAGTAGTGATCACACAATACTCGACTTAACCTCTGGCTCATGGTTGCCATTTAATTTTTCCTCGGGAGTTCCCGTTCTGGAAGCTGTGCCGGTGAAACAGAGTGGT
>NZ_JBQZXC010000191.1:0-4578 GCF_053555815.1 Shigella sp. SIG6
CGGCACATTGTCGGCGTTTTTTTTCGGACCTTGTGAGTCATTTTGATTAATGGTAGCGTCGCTTGTCAATGTAAGTTGTTGATACATAATATTTATATATGATTAATCAACGGATGATTCACATGAAGAATGCTAAATTACTGCTGGCGATTGCGACCTCTGCAGCATTACTGACAGGGTGTCAAAATACCCACGGTATTGATACCAATATGGCTATCAGCTCCGGTTTAAATGCCTATAAAGCAGCAACATTAAGCGATGCCGATGCAAAAGCGATTGCCAATCAGGGCTGTGCCGAAATGGACAGCGGCAATCAAGTCGCAAGTAAATCCAGCAAGTACGGTAAACGTCTGGCAAAAATCGCCAAAGCATTGGGTAACAATATTAATGGCACGCCGGTCAACTATAAGGTTTATATGACCAGCGACGTCAACGCATGGGCGATGGCGAACGGCTGTGTTCGTGTCTACAGTGGCCTGATGGACATGATGAATGACAACGAAATTGAAGGTGTTCTGGGCCATGAACTGGGCCACGTCGCGTTGGGTCACTCGCTGGCTGAAATGAAAGCTTCTTATGCGATCGTTGCCGCACGCGATGCCATTTCAGCTACCAGCGGTGTGGCTTCCCAGCTTTCCCGCTCACAATTGGGTGATATCGCAGAAGGCGCTATTAATGCTAAATACTCCCGTGATAAAGAGTCCGAAGCAGATGATTTCTCTTTTGATCTGTTGAAGAAACGTGGCATCAGCACCCAGGGGCTGGTTGGCAGCTTTGAAAAACTGGCTAGCCTGGATGGCGGTCGCACCCAGTCCATGTTTGACTCTCACCCACCATCAACAGAGCGTGCGCAACACATCCGTGATCGTATCGCCTCTGGTAAGTAAATCATTGTCATCTTTCGGGCTGGTCTTCTGCCAGCCCGCTATAATTGCGCAATAAATCCCCATCTGAATACAGACAAAACTGGTTTTTGCACACAACGTTAACGATTTGTGGCGTCGGCGCGTATAATGCGCGCGGTTATGTTAACGGTACGCCTGTTTTAAGGAGATAAAGATGACGGCAATTGCCCCGATTATTACCATTGATGGCCCAAGCGGTGCAGGGAAAGGCACCTTGTGTAAGGCTATGGCGGAAGCGTTGCAATGGCATCTGCTGGACTCGGGTGCAATTTATCGCGTACTGGCATTGGCGGCATTACATCACCATGTTGATGTTGCGTCGGAAGATGCGCTGGTACCGCTGGCATCCCATCTGGATGTACGTTTTGTGTCGACCAATGGCAATCTGGAAGTGATCCTCGAAGGGGAAGATGTCAGCGGCGAAATTCGTACTCAGGAAGTGGCGAATGCGGCTTCACAAGTCGCGGCATTCCCACGCGTTCGTGAAGCATTATTGCGTCGCCAACGCGCGTTTCGCGAATTACCAGGTCTGATTGCCGATGGCCGCGACATGGGAACGGTGGTATTCCCTGATGCACCAGTGAAAATTTTCCTTGACGCCTCCTCGGAAGAACGTGCGCATCGCCGCATGCTACAGTTGCAGGAGAAGGGCTTTAGTGTTAACTTCGAGCGCCTTTTGGCCGAGATCAAAGAACGCGACGACCGCGATCGTAACCGAGCGGTAGCGCCACTGGTTCCGGCAGCCGATGCTTTAGTGTTGGATTCCACCACCTTAAGCATTGAGCAAGTGATTGAAAAAGCGCTACAATACGCGCGCCAGAAATTGGCTCTCGCATAAGCGACCGAATTTGCAGTACCCCCGTTGCAATGGAATGACAGCGGGTATGTTAAACAACCCCATCCGGCATGGAGCCAGGTGGACGTTAAATATAAACCTGAAGATTAAACATGACTGAATCTTTTGCTCAACTCTTTGAAGAGTCCTTAAAAGAAATCGAAACCCGCCCGGGTTCTATCGTTCGTGGCGTTGTTGTTGCTATCGACAAAGACGTAGTACTGGTTGACGCAGGTCTGAAATCTGAGTCCGCCATCCCGGCTGAGCAGTTCAAAAACGCCCAGGGCGAGCTGGAAATCCAGGTAGGTGACGAAGTTGACGTTGCTCTGGACGCAGTAGAAGACGGCTTCGGTGAAACTCTGCTGTCCCGTGAGAAAGCTAAACGTCACGAAGCCTGGATCACGCTGGAAAAAGCTTACGAAGATGCTGAAACTGTTACCGGTGTTATCAACGGCAAAGTTAAGGGCGGCTTCACTGTTGAGCTGAACGGTATTCGTGCGTTCCTGCCAGGTTCTCTGGTAGACGTTCGTCCGGTGCGTGACACTCTGCACCTGGAAGGCAAAGAGCTTGAATTTAAAGTAATCAAGCTGGATCAGAAGCGCAACAACGTTGTTGTTTCTCGTCGTGCCGTTATCGAATCCGAAAACAGCGCAGAGCGCGATCAGCTGCTGGAAAACCTGCAGGAAGGCATGGAAGTTAAAGGTATCGTTAAGAACCTCACTGACTACGGTGCATTCGTTGATCTGGGCGGCGTTGACGGCCTGCTGCACATCACTGACATGGCCTGGAAACGCGTTAAGCATCCGAGCGAAATCGTCAACGTGGGCGACGAAATCACTGTTAAAGTGCTGAAGTTCGACCGCGAACGTACCCGTGTATCCCTGGGCCTGAAACAGCTGGGCGAAGATCCGTGGGTAGCTATCGCTAAACGTTATCCGGAAGGTACCAAACTGACTGGTCGCGTGACCAACCTGACTGACTACGGCTGCTTCGTTGAAATCGAAGAAGGCGTTGAAGGTCTGGTACACGTTTCCGAAATGGATTGGACCAACAAAAACATCCACCCGTCCAAAGTTGTTAACGTTGGCGATGTAGTGGAAGTTATGGTTCTGGATATCGACGAAGAACGTCGTCGTATCTCCCTGGGTCTGAAACAGTGCAAAGCTAACCCGTGGCAGCAGTTCGCGGAAACCCACAACAAGGGCGACCGTGTTGAAGGTAAAATCAAGTCTATCACTGACTTCGGTATCTTCATCGGCCTGGACGGCGGCATCGACGGCCTGGTTCACCTGTCTGACATCTCCTGGAACGTTGCAGGCGAAGAAGCAGTTCGTGAATACAAAAAAGGCGACGAAATCGCTGCAGTTGTTCTGCAGGTTGACGCAGAACGTGAACGTATCTCCCTGGGCGTTAAACAGCTCGCAGAAGATCCGTTCAACAACTGGGTTGCTCTGAACAAGAAAGGCGCTATCGTAACCGGTAAAGTAACTGCAGTTGACGCTAAAGGCGCAACCGTAGAACTGGCTGACGGCGTTGAAGGTTACCTGCGTGCTTCTGAAGCATCCCGTGACCGCGTTGAAGACGCTACCCTGGTTCTGAGCGTTGGCGACGAAGTTGAAGCTAAATTCACCGGCGTTGATCGTAAAAACCGCGCAATCAGCCTGTCTGTTCGTGCGAAAGACGAAGCTGACGAGAAAGATGCAATCGCAACTGTTAACAAACAGGAAGATGCAAACTTCTCCAACAACGCAATGGCTGAAGCTTTCAAAGCAGCTAAAGGCGAGTAATTCTCTGACTCTTCGGGATTTTTATTCCGAAGTTTGTTGAGTTTACTTGACAGATTGCAGGTTTCGTCCTGTAATCAAGCATTAAGGGCGGCTACGGCCGCCCTTAATCAATGCAGCAACAGCAGCCGCTTAATTTGCCTTTAAGGAACCGGAGGAATCATGACCAAGTCAGAATTGATAGAAAGACTTGCCACCCAGCAATCGCACATTCCCGCCAAGACGGTTGAAGATGCAGTAAAAGAGATGCTGGAGCATATGGCCTCGACTCTTGCGCAGGGCGAGCGTATTGAAATCCGCGGTTTCGGCAGTTTCTCTTTGCACTACCGCGCACCACGTACCGGACGTAATCCGAAGACTGGCGATAAAGTAGAACTGGAAGGAAAATACGTTCCTCACTTTAAACCTGGTAAAGAACTGCGCGATCGCGCCAATATTTACGGTTAAGTTTTTACTCAAACTTGAACGCGAGAAAAGCACCTGTCGGGTGCTTTTTTCAATTCTCTAATCAGGAACTGGAAGCTGCCTCGCAGAGTTTTGAGCAGTTTTCACCCTTTCGTTAAATTCTTCTGAATGTGCCTCGGGGAACGCAAAATTCCCACCAGACAACCGCTCAACAAAGTTGCACACTTTCCATAAACAGGGAGGGGGGCATGAAAATAACGACAGTCGGCGTATGCATAATTTGCGGAATTTTTCCGTTGCTGATTTTGCCCCAATTGCCTGGGACATTAACCCTTGCGTTTCTGACTCTCTTCGCCTGCGTACTGGCATTTATCCCTGTTAAAACCGTCCGTTATATCGCGCTGACGTTGCTGTTTTTCGTTTGGGGCATATTATCAGCAAAGCAAATTTTGTGGGCAGGAGAAACCTTAACTGGCGCGACGCAGGATGCAATTGTTGAGATCACTGCAACTGACGGCATGACCACTCATTACGGTCAAATTACTTATCTACAAGGTCGACGTATATTCCCTGCGCCAGGCCTTGTGCTGTATGGCGAATATCTTCCGCAAGCGGTTTGTGCTGGACAACAATGGTCAATGAAACTCAA
>NZ_JBQZXC010000192.1:0-4535 GCF_053555815.1 Shigella sp. SIG6
TCCGTATGGCATTTTCCAGCAGCGAAATGTTCTTGCGAGCTGGCTGGCAACAGGTTGCGGCGTAGCGTTGTATCTGGCTTTAACGGCGCGTACTCGTTCTCTGACGTTGATATGTTTGTTGTCGTTATACCCTCTGTCTACAGCTTTAGTCCTTACACAAAGCCGTGTCGGCCTTCTTGGTTTATTTTGCGTCATCGTGCTGGCCGCTCTCGCGGACAGACCCCGCTGGCGCGGACGTCCCCTTAGCGGTCTGTTGCGCTTGATCTTCGTCGCCTCCTTGCTGTGTCAAACTATGCCATGCCAGGGGAGACAACGGCTGACTTTACGCATTCATCATCGAATGACCAGCGTATACGTATTCTGAAAGGTGCCATAAGTCTTATTCAACAGCGCCCCTTAACCGGTTGGGGGTTAGGCAGCTTTGAAGCGACCTTCCCGCAAGCCTTAGAGGATGTGGGCGTGACAAACATAGAGAGTGATACGGCTACGCATCCCCATAACGAACTGCTGTTCGTAACGGCTGAAGGTGGCATCGTCGCCTTGTTTGGTTTTTTGCTGCTATCAGGCGTTTGGCTGTGGCCGTGTATATGCCGCCTGAAAATGACAAACAATAACGCGCACCATCAATGTGAAAAGTGGTTTATTGCCTTAATGGGGTTGCCTTTAGTCATTCATATGATGACCGAATATCCTCTCTATACGTCTGTTCCCCATTTGATGCTGTTGCTGCTCCTTTTCCGCATCGGAATGCCGGAAAACGTGATGAATCAGGTACGTATACCTAAAACAGTCCGGTTGGGTATTCTGCCTGTCATTGTGCTCATTATGACCGCCGCGCTGGTCATCCTAGTAGCGGGATTTGATGCACAGCGGGAACTGACCAGAGCTGAAGCTGATATGAACGAAGGATTTATCCCTCGCCTTCCGGAACATAGCTGGAAATACCTGACGCAGGCAGAACGTCTTGAGCGCGATCAGCATCTGCTTATTGCGAATAAACCGGGGTTCGTTCGCGATATGGAAAGCATGTCTCTTTTCACTGTGTGGGGAAATAAATGGTTGTCAATCCACAATGATGCAGACGTAAGCGCTGCAATGATATTCATTGCGCACAGGCGCGGTGATTATCTGACAGCTGAAAAAATAAGAAAACGCGCAGCTCGGGTATTTGTAAATGACGAACGTTTTACTCGCGGGGGAAACTAATGGTTAACGATCTGACGTATAAGAAATTAGAAAGCACAAACATCAACTGTAATATTCTCTCGCCAGAAAATACCACATGGACAAATGTCACGGTGATTGGCCTGGATCTTTTTGCCATTTGCGGCGTGTGCAGTTTGCTCAAGCGTGTTGGGGGAGTGAAACTTCAGGTTTTCACTTCCTTACCCACTGATATGAATGTTCTGACTGACAGTAGCATCGTGATATGGGTAAAAATGCGTCACGATGGTTTGCCTGAATTAGCCGGACATATTGTGAAGGTTTGTCGTCGATACCGTCTGATGCGGCAACTCGTTATTAGCGATGCTATTCCTGAAGGAATGACGAATGATATCGGGCCTCTTTCCCGAGTATGGCTTACTCATGGGAGTGCAAAAGTGGATATTTTATTATCTTCATTACGGAAGGTGTTAAATGCTCATTGTTTGCCTGGTCCTTTGTTTATAAAACGCCTGGGAAGAGTGCAATGGAGGGTTCTTTTACTCCGCGCGAAGGGGATTAGCACACGTAAAATTGCAGAAATCTGTGGTATTGGCCTCAAGACCGTTAGCGCTCATGAGTCCGCAATTCGAGAACGATTAGGCACCAGGAATAAAAGTGAGTACGTCTGGTTAGTACGTAATGCTCAACTTATACAACAGGCGATACCCGCGTTGGGAAGAGATGCGTCAAGGTATGAAAGATGTAACAATATGCGAACAAAGCAAAAAGTATAATTGATGCGTCATAGATAACTCTCTTTTTCGATGACGAAATCGCTGAGCATGCGTGGTGAGGTTAGTAATAGATGGGTGCTATGTTTTACCACGGGTTTGTAGCTGTGAAACCTGGGAAAAAATAAGAATTAAAAATATTTAAAGAGAGTTAATAAGGTTCTGGTTGTAATTGTCTTGGTCAAAAAAAAGATATTGTCAATGTTGTTTTTTAAATTTTCAGTTTTTGGTTAAATATTTGCTTGCAAATATAGGTGATTTTTTTATTGTAGGCTTTTGAAGGCTATTATAACTGTGCGCTAAATTAATGCGTTGAATAAAAGAAATAACAAAATTAAGAAAAGCCATATTTACGATATGGGCAACATAAATATAATCTAAAAAAGAGTAAGGCGTTGTAGGTTGGTTCCGCGTTCATTACCTTGTTAGTGAACGCGGATTTATCAGTTGTCGAAATGGTTTTTATAATAATGAAAAATTTTAATGTACTAACCAAAGTCGTATTTTGCTTGTCGTTTTTATCAAGCGCATTTCCCACCTATGCTGCGGATGATGTCAAAGTGACTCAAAACACTTCAGTTTTTAAACTGAAGCTTAGTGCAACGCGATTAATCTATGAACAAGGGTCGGATGGCGCAGCGATAACTGTGACAAATCCGCAGGATTGGCCGATGCTTGTGCAGAGTAAAGTCTTTGAAGAAGATAAAGTAACTGCAGCGCCCTTTATTGTCACTCCGCCACTGTTCAGGCTTAATCCAGGCCAGCAAAATAAAATGTGGGTTGTGCAGACTGCGCCAGCTTTACAAGACAGGGAAAAATTACACTGGCTATGCGCCACCGGCATTCCGCCTAAAAAGAGTGATGTTTGGGCCGAGAAAGATAAAGAAAAAATTGCTGAAAATGTGAACCTGAACATCCAGGTTAACGTACATACCTGCATAAAACTTATTACTAGGCCATCTGGTATTGAAGGCTAGATGGTTAATGCGAGTGAGAAGTTATCGTGGAAAAAGCAGGGTGATAAAATTGTCGCGGTCAATCAGTCGCCGTTCTACATCAACCTTTCTTCTTTACAGGTTGGCGGTAGCAAGATTGAGAAACTAGATTATATTGCGCCGTTTTCGCAACATGAGTTTGTTATGCCAAAAACTAGCGGCCAGGATATTAAATGGTCTGTGATTACTGATGAAGGTGGTGAGAGTCGTTTGTTTACATCTCATTTGCAATCATAATGTATTACATTTTTATTGAATATTTTTATGCCATGCATATTCCATGTTTTATCGACTGTCATTAATTTTGATAATGGCCTTACTTGCGGGTCAGTTAAGTGCCCAGGAGTGGTCATTTGATTCTTCACAGTTGGAAGGAAACGTTAGTGCGGACACTGTGGCAATGTTTAATCAGGGAGAGCAACTCCCCGGAAATTATCGTGTGGAAATTTATCTTAACGGTGAAAAAGTTGATGTTGGGGAGTTTCCCTTTCATCGTCCGGAATCCCCTGAAGAAAAAGAGCTTGTTCCATGTTTAACCGTTGATGACCTTATCCACTATGGCATTAAAATTGATAAAAGCAGCAGTGATACTGACAATAAAAAGAATCAGTGTTTTAAATGGAACTCTATTGAAGGTTTGAAAGTAAATTATGATTTTGATAGCCAGCGCGTACAGATAACCGTTCCACAACTGTATCTGCAAGATAAAAAAAGTAGTTTAGCACCAGTGTCGTTATGGAATGAGGGTGTAGCTGCATTCCGCATGGGGTATCAGACAAATATTGATATTTCCAAACAAAATGATAATCAATCTACCACGCGTAATTCTCGTTATGGCAGGTTCACTCCAGGGTTTAATCTTGGTACCTGGAGGTTTCGTAGTTCAGTGACATGGAGCAAGGAACTTGGCCAGTCAGAAAGATGGCAAAGGGGTTACATGTGGTTTGAGCGAGGCATAAATGCGATTAAAAGCCGATTAACGCTTGGAGAATCTTATACGTCGTCTGAGGTGTTTGACAGCATACCTTTTCGCGGCGGGATGTTAGCGACCGACGATGCGATGACTCCGCCGGAGGACAGCTACTACACACCTGTGGTGCATGGAATAGCACAAAGTGAGGCGCAGGTTATTATTAAACAAAATGGGCAAATTATTTTTACCCGTTCTGTGCCGCCAGGGCCTTTTGCGCTGGATAATTTACCAACGCTGGCCGTTGGCGGGGAGCTTGATGTTACAGTGAGAGAGAGTAATGGCGAGGAGCAGCATTTTTCCGTGCCATTTCAAACGCCGGGCATCGCTCTGCATGAAGGATATTTCAAATATAGTGTGATGGGGGGGAATATAAAGAAGAAGGTATAAAAAGCTCCCCTGTCTCCGTGGGCGAAATCACGGCGATGTACGGGCTTCCTTATGGCGTCACGGTGTATGGAGGGATTCAAAGCGCCACTCATTTTAATGCAATATCTACGGGTATTGGCATTTCTCTGGGGCTGTTAGGGAGTTTATCGACAGATATTACGCGTTCGATTGCGAATTTATATTATGGGAATAAATATCGTATTCGTTATAGTAAATCCATTAGTGATTTTGGTACTCAATTGT
>NZ_JBQZXC010000193.1:0-4532 GCF_053555815.1 Shigella sp. SIG6
ATTTACAGCAGTATCAGACCACCCCTTTTGTTTGGGTGTGTATTGATTCAATGACAAGTGACCTTCATCATTTAAAGTTCTGGTGATAGCCCAAAAGCTTAAACCCTGTAATCTCAGGTCAAATGCTCGTTTAACAACTTCCACTTTATCAGGAATGATTGTGAATGTTCGACGGTCATCATTCAGCCTTAACCATGCAGGACAACGCCTAGATACCTTCGGAGATGAGTTCTTTTTTACGGTTCCATGCAGCTTGGACACGCTCAGACTTCCTCAAACTTTCCTCATGCGCCCGCTGCATTATCAGAATGCTTTTAATCAGGGCTAACGGGTCTTTTAAACTTTCTCGTGTGTAATGTTCTCCATCGCTTAGTGTGACTACATCTACACCAGCCCTTAAGATACGGCGTAATAGCTCAGAAGCAATATCAATATCCTGACGTGACAGACGGTCTAAACTCTCGATTAGTAGCGTATCACCAGCTTTAACAAGCCCTTTCTCGATAGCGGTTAAAAAGTCACCTAGACCACCTTTCAGGTGCTTACCACTAAAAGCACTTTTCCCCAAATCTTTAAAGCTCAAGGATGAATCCAAGTAAAACTCAGGGTTCTTATCAAGCCAGTCAGTAACCAGCTTAGATTGTCGGCGTACAGAGTCCCCTTTCAGTTGTCGTTCACTTGAAAATCTGATGTAGCTGATTGCCCGTCTCATATTCAATACCTAAAATGATGTGTTTAGGAACCCATTATACTGAAGACAATACCGGACCACATATTCAGGGCGGAGTGGCCGGTAACACCAAGCTGCTCAACGTAGAGGGGTAAGAAGGGCATTACCAGACTGAAGGCGGCCCCGGTAAGAAAACAGCCTAGCCAGGCGACGATCAGGTTTCGTTTCCAGTTTATAGGGGTGTCATTTTCACAGGGTGACATAGCAATCCGCTGTTGGTGCGCCAGGCGCGGTGAACATAAGAAGAAAAGATAAACACACTAATTATGCGCCCGACTTCCAGGGGGCGCAATCCAGAGAGCTTTTATCGCTAAATCAGGGGGATTTGCTGTGGTAATGCCGGATGCCATTCTGAAGCATCCGGCATGGGAGATTTAATAGCGTGAAGGAACGCCTTCCGGGCGTGTTTTAAAGCGACGGTGTAACCACATATACTGCTCTGGTGCCATCATGATGCATTTTTCGACCACTTTGTTCATCCACGCGGCGGTAGTTTCGGCATCATCCAGTGGCGGAGAACACTCTGGCGGCAGCATAATCAATTGATACCCTTTGCCATCTGGCTTACGGCGTGGAACGAAGGGCACCAGACATGCGCCGGACATCCGTGCCAGCATCCAGGTTCCGGTCGTGGTCGCAGCCTGCTCAACGGCAAATAACGGGACGAAAACGCTTGAGCGCGGGCCGTAATCATGATCTGGTGCGTACCAGACCACTTCGCCTTTTTTCAGGGCTTTAATCATGCCTTTTAAATCTTTGCGGTCGAGCATCGATTTATTTGAGCGCAAACGGCCCCAGGTTTGTAGCCAGTCAATCAGTGGATTATCGTTCGGGCGGTAAACGCCAATCCCCGGTTCCTGCATACCAAACTGCCGCGCGCCCAGCTCCAGTGTCAGAAAATGGATGCCAACTAACAGGATGCCGCGTTTTTGCGCCTGCACGTCACGAATGTGTTCCATGCCGATCACTTCCGTCCAGCGGGCGATTCGGCGGTCCGGCCAGAACCACGCCATACCGGTTTCCATCAGGCCCATGCCAACGGATTCGAAATTCTTCACCACCATTTTACGGCGTTCTTGTTCGCTCATTTCCGGGAAGCACAGTTCCAGGTTGCGATGCACAATTTTTGCGCGTCGTTTCATAAAACGTAACGCCAGTTTTCCTAATCCACAACCGAGGCGGTAGATAATCGGGTAGGGCAATTGCACGACCAACCAAAGTACGCCAATACCCAACCAGGTTAACCAATAACGCGGATGAAGCAGTGCGGTGGAGAACTTGGGTAGATTCGTCATATCAATCCTGTTTTTCAACCTATACGGGCAATTGTATGTATTGTCGCATTTTTTCGCCCGCAACCAAAATTTGTGGCTGAAGACTGGGCGAAATTGCCGCGCTTGTAAATAACAAATAATTTTTAATGCGCAAATGTAGCGTAAAATGTGTGGATGTTAATTATCGATAATTGCTATATCATGCCGCGGATTTTTACTTTCCCATCTCGCAGGAACCGTACACCATGCCAGTGTTACACAACCGCATTTCCAACGACGCGTTAAAAGCCAAAATGTTGGCTGAGAGCGAACCGCGAACCACCATTTCGTTTTACAAGTATTTCCACATCGCCGATCCTAAGGCGACCCGTGACGCTTTATATCAGCTGTTTACCGCGCTGAATGTTTTTGGGCGAGTGTATCTGGCGCATGAGGGCATTAACGCGCAAATCAGCGTACCTGCGAGCAATGTTGAAACATTTCGCGCGCAGCTCTATGCCTTCGACCCGGCTTTAGAGGGTTTACGCCTGAATATCGCGTTGGATGATGACGGGAAATCCTTCTGGGTACTGCGCATGAAGGTACGCGATCGCATTGTTGCCGACGGTATTGACGATCCTCACTTTGATGCCAGCAATGTTGGTGAGTATCTGCAAGCGGCGGAAGTGAACGCCATGCTTGACGATCCTGATGCACTATTTATCGACATGCGTAACCACTATGAGTATGAAGTGGGGCACTTTGAAAACGCGCTCGAAATTCCGGCAGATACCTTCCGTGAGCAGCTGCCAAAAGCAGTCGAGATGATGCAGGCACATAAAGATAAAAAAATCGTCATGTACTGCACCGGCGGCATTCGTTGTGAAAAGGCCAGTGCCTGGATGAAACATAACGGATTCAACAAAGTCTGGCATATCGAGGGCGGAATTATTGAATACGCCCGTAAGGCGCGCGAGCAGGGCTTGCCGGTGCGTTTTATTGGCAAAAATTTTGTTTTTGACGAGCGGATGGGCGAACGTATATCGGATGAGATTATCGCGCATTGCCACCAGTGCGGCGCGCCGTGCGACAGCCATACCAACTGTAAAAATGATGGCTGCCACCTGCTGTTTATTCAGTGTCCAGTATGCGCGGAAAAATACAAAGGTTGTTGTAGTGAGATTTGCTGCGAAGAAAGCGCGTTACCGCCAGAAGAACAGCGACGCCGTCGGGCAGGACGTGAAAATGGCAATAAGATCTTTAATAAGTCTCGTGGACGTCTGAATACAACACTGGGTATTCCTGATCCAACAGAATAAATATCATTGCCGGATGCGTGCCATCCGGCAACATTTCACTCTTACTTCTGCTGTACGCCTTCCACTGAAATAATCAGATCCACTTCCTGAGAAGCTGGACCTAAATCTGTCTTGATATTGAAGTCTTTGAGCTTAATTTTGCCTTCGGCCTCAAAGCCTGCACGTTTACCGCCCCATGGGTCGTCGCCCTGACCAATTAATTTCGCTTCCAGCGTGACGGGTTTGGTTACGCCATTCAGCGTCAGATCGCCGGTAATATCCAGTTCGTCACCGTCTTTCTTCACGCTGGTGGAGGTGAATGTTGCCTGTGGATATTTTGTGGTATTGAGAAAATCCGCACTGCGAAGATGTTTATCGCGTTCGGCGTGGTTAGTATCGACGCTGGTGGTGTTAATTGTCACATTCACTTTATCGGCAGCCGGATTTTTTTCATCAAAGGTAAAAGTACCGTCGAAATCTTTAAAGGTGCCATATAACCAGCTATAGCCAAGATGCTGTATGCGGAAGTTAACAAAGGCGTGCTGACCTTCTTTGTCAATTTTGTAATCGGCGGCAACCGCTGAACCGGCAGAGAACATCAGGGACGCGAAGGTTAAACCAAGCAGGCTTTTTTTCATTTTTTATACTCCATAGTCAGATGACGACTTTCCCAGCATGCGCTTCAGAGTGTCGTCTTTATCGATGAAATGATGCTTCAGGGCCATAAATCCGTGCATAACAGACAGTACTACGACGCTCCACGCGAGCCAAAAATGCAGGGCACCGGCAAAGTCTGCCTGTGCGCCAGCGTCGGCAAGGGTCGCGGGGACGTCAAACCAGCCAAAAACGCTGATCGGTTTACCATCGGCAGTTGAGATCAGATAGCCGCTGATGCCGATGGCGAACAGCAATAGGTACAATGCGAGATGTCCAGCTTTTGCGGCAAGACGAGTCATGGGCGAATAACTCGGCAGCGGACCCGGCGGTGGAGATATGACACGCCACAGAACGCGAATAACCAGCCCCATCATTAACAAAATACCGATGCTTTTATGCAGTTCGGGTGCTTTGTGATACCAGCCATCGTAATAACTGAGCGTGACCATCCACAGACCTAAAGCAAACATGCCGTAGACAATAATTGCGCTTAGCCAATGGAAGGCCGCAGATATAACACCATAGCGTTCAGGGGTATTTGTGAATGACATAAGTGCATCCAATACGAATTTGCGAGAGAAAGAAAATGGCGTG
>NZ_JBQZXC010000194.1:0-4424 GCF_053555815.1 Shigella sp. SIG6
CACACGGAGAGGCATTTTTATCGCTGCGCAATGTTGACTCTTGTCACTGGCGAACTCTGACGATTCTCCCACAGCACCGTTAACCCACGCTGTAATGCTATAAAAATAAACAACAAAATACCGATGGCGATTTTCGTCCACCAGGAACTCAGCGTGCCGTCAAAGTTGATGTAAGTCTGGATCAGTCCCTGAATTGCCACGCCAAAAAGCGTCCCAAGCACCGTCCCGACGCCACCACTTAACAACGTACCGCCAATCACCACCGACGCGATGGCGTCCAGTTCCACACCTACGCCCGCCAGTGCATATCCGGCTTGGGTATAAATCGAGAAGACAATCCCCGCCAGTGTTGCCAGTCCGGTGGAGAGCATATAAATGCGAATAGTGGTGCTGCGAGTAGAAATCCCCATCAGGTTCGCCGACGTCGCGTTGCCGCCAATAGCGTACACCTGATTGCCAAAACGGGTACGATGCGCAAGGAAAATACCGATAACCACCACCGCCAGCATCAACAGCCCCATCGCACTAAGGCGACCGCCGCCGGGGATTTTCCACGCAAGGCTTGAGAGCGTGTCATAAATGGGATGGTTTATCGGAATCGACTCTTCCGAAACGAGATAGCTGACGCCGCGCAAAAAGAACATCCCCGCAAGCGTAATGATAAATGCCGGGATCTTCAGGGCGTCGATCAGAAGCCCCATAAATGCGCCGAAGGCACAGCCCATCACCAGCACTAGCGGAAACGCCAGCAGCGGCGAGAGGCCGAAATCGCCAACCACTTTTGCCAGAAACACGCCAGTAAAGGCGATCACCGAACCGACGGAGAGATCGATACCGCCAGAGAGGATCACAAAGGTCATGCCAACGGCGATTATCCCAAGAAAGGCGTTATCGGTCAGGATATTGCAGATCACCCTTGTGGAAGCAAAACCGGGAAACTGGGTCAGGCAGTAGAGATAGCCCAGCACAAAGACGCCGATGGTGATCATCAGCGGCAAGTTACGTTTTATCATGGCTACGTACTCCTTTAATCAGACTGATAAAGCGTTGCGACTGAACAATCAGCACACAAAGCACCACCACCGCTTTCACCACCTGGTTCATCTCCGGCGGAAAGCCCGAAAGCAAAATTCCGGTGTTCATCCCCTGAATAATCAGCGCCCCCACTACCGAGAGCAGCAGGTTAAAGCGCCCGCCCATCAGCGATCCGCCGCCAATCACCACCGCGAGAATGGCGTCCAGCTCCAGCCATAATCCGGCGTTGTTGGCATCGGCACCGCGAATATCCGCCGCCACGATAATGCCCGCAATCGCCGCACATAGCCCGCTCAACACGTAGGTGAGCATGACGATGACTCGCGTGTTTACCCCGGCATTTTTTGCCGCCCGAATGTTGATACCAACGACTTCGATAAACATCCCCAGCGCCGTTTTGCGGGTCAACAGCCAGAACAGGAGAAGCGTCAGCACCGCGATAATGACCGGCGTTGGCAGGAACAACAGCGATCCGCTGCCAAACCATGAGAGATCCGGCGAGTTAAACGTGACGATCTGCCCGGCGGTGATCAGTTGCGCCACGCCGCGCCCGGCGACCATCAGGATCAGGGTGGCGACAAACGGCTGAATTTTGAGGATCGCTACCAGTATGCCGTTCCACAATCCCGCCAGGATGCCGGTGCCCAGGGCGCTTAACAAAACAATCGGCAGGCTGAATCCCGCGACCGTCATCGCAGCCGTTGTGGCTCCGGCGATAGCCATCACCGCCCCCACAGAGAGATCGATACCACCGGTGGCGATCACCAGCGTCATACCAATCGCCAGTAACGCAACGGGAGCTGCACGGTTAAGAATGTCGATAGGGCTACCGAACAAACGCCCATCCTGAAGCACCACCTGCCAGAAATGCGGGGCTACCAGGCTATCGACCAGCAGCACCAGCAACAGTGCCGCCAGCTGCGGCATCCCCGTCGGCCAGTGAAAACGCCTTTTTGGCGGCGTAGTGTCAGGGAGAGATTGAGGCATCACACTGTTCTCCTTACGCCGCAATGGCGTTCATGATCGCCGGAACGGAAAGCTGTGCCAGCGGGATCTCCGCCACCTGTTTGCGATCGCGCATGATGATCACCCGGTCGGCATAGCCCACCAGCTCTTCCAGTTCGGAGGAGATCACCAGCAGCGCCAGACCGTCAGCACACAGCGTTTCAATCAGGCGGATGATCTCGGCGTGGGCACCAACATCAATGCCACGGGTTGGCTCATCAAGGATCAGAAATTGCGGTCGGGTCAGTAGCCAACGTGAAAGCAGCACTTTTTGCTGATTGCCACCGGAGAGAAATTCAATCGGTTGTTCAGTTGAAGGTGTGCGAATGCCAAGCTGGCGGATAAAGCGTTCGGCAATCTCTTGCTGCTCTTTGCGGGAAATGGGTCGTAGCCAGCCGCGCTGGGCCTGGAGAGCGAGGATGATATTTTCCCGCACCGAGGCGGCGGCGATGATGCCATCGGTTTTCCTGTCTTCCGGGCAGAATCCGATGCCCAGTACTGAAGCCTGATGTGGCGATCGCAGGGTTTGCGGTTTGCCTTTGATCAACGCCGTGCCGCTGTCAGCAGGTTTGATACCGAAGATCACTTCGGCGGTTTCGGTACGTCCGGATCCCAGCAAGCCAGCCAGACCGACGATCTCGCCGGGGCGCACTTCGAGATCAAATGGTGCTATCGTTCCTTTTTTGCCGTAATTTTTGAACGCGGCAACGGGTTTGTCGCTCAACAATGTTCGCCCGGCACGCTGTAGCGCGTGGGTATCCAGCTCGCGCCCCAGCATCATTTTTACCAGTTCGATCTGCGGTAGCTCGCGCGTTTCCCGACAGCCTACGAAACTGCCGTTGCGTAAGACGGTGATCCGATCGCTGACCTGATAGACCTGATCGAGAAAGTGAGTGACAAAGATCAGGCTGACGCCGCGATCGCGCAACTGACGCATCAGGCCAAATAATAGCTCCACTTCCTGGGTGTCGAGGCTGGCGGTGGGTTCATCGAGGATCAGCACTTTGGCGGAGAGATCGATAGCCCGGCAAATGGCGACGATTTGCTGCATCGCCACCGAAAAACGGTTAAGCGGTTCGCGCACGTCGAGGGAGAAACCGTAAGATGCCATCAGTTCGGTGGCGCGCTTTTCCATCTCTTTACGGCGTAGAAGGCCGAAACGTTTGGGTTCGCGACCTATGAATAGATTATCAGCAACCGACATATTGGGTAGCAGGTTGACTTCCTGATAGACGGTGCCGATACCGAGTTGTTGTGCATGGGAGGTATTTTTCGGTGAGATAGCCTGGCCTTCCAGCCAGATGGTGCCGCGATCGGCGTGGTATACACCAGTTAATGCTTTGATTAGCGTTGATTTTCCCGCCCCGTTTTCACCAAGCAGCGCCATGATTTCGCCACGGCGCAGGCTGAAATCAACGTTATCTAACGCTTTGACGCCGGGGAAAAATTTACTTAATCCTTCGGTGCGGAGGATCTCCTGGTGTTGGTCGGTCGTCATGGTTTCCCCCGGTGTAAAGCGTGCTCCCAGTAGGCATGATAAGACGCGGTAAGCGTCGCATCAGGCTTCAGTGCACCATCGCCGGATGCGGCGCGAGCGCCTTATCCGGCCTACGAATCGGCATCAGGCATAGCAACCCTCAATACCCCATATTTTTCTTCTTCTCTAACTCTTCTTTTGCGGTATCAGGCAGGTAAAGGGTGGATTTGGTTAACGTCAGCTTTTCAGGCATGGTGCCGTCTTTTTTGTATTTCTCCAGCACATCGAAAGCGGGTCCCGCCATGTTCGGCGTCAGTTCAACACTGGCGTTCGCTTCGCCATCCATCATCGCTTTGTAGATGTCCGGTACACCGTCAATGGAACCCGTGAGGATATCTTTGCCCGGTTTCAGGCCCGCTTCTTTAATTGCCTGAATTGCACCAATCACCATGTCGTCGTTATGGGCGTAAACCATGCAGATGTTTTTGCCGTTGTTTTCCGCTTTGATAAAGCTCTCCATGACTTCTTTGCCTTTACTGCGGGTGAAGTCACCTGACTGCGAGCGGATAATTTTGATATTTGGCGCATTCTTAATGGCTTCGGCAAAGCCTTTCTTACGGTCAATGGCGACGCTGGCCCCAACGGTGCCCTGCAGCTCCACCACGTTGCATGGTTTGCCATTCACTTCTTTTACCAGCCAGTCACCGATCAACTTACCTTCGAGGATGTTGTCGGCAGTAACGGTGGTCATATAGAGAGATTTGTCTTTCACATCGATGGAACGGTCGAGCAAGAAGACAGGGATTTCGGCATCTTTCGCCTCTTTTAATACCGGTTCCCAACCCGTCTCAACCACTGGAGCGATAAAGATCGCATCCACCCCTTGTGCAACGAAGGAACGTACCGT
>NZ_JBQZXC010000195.1:0-4361 GCF_053555815.1 Shigella sp. SIG6
AGCACCTTAAAATCATCATCATACACTAAATCAGTAAGTTGGCAGCATTACCCACAACGCTATGCGCACTGTCACCCGCTCAACAGATCACGGTTATCGTTCGTTTTTTATACTGCTCAGGGATAAAAAAAAGCCCCTGTTGAAATTGCAGGGGCCTGGTACGAGCAAGCATCATATTGGGCGACATGATGCAACGGTAAAAATCATTTGGCCTGATGGCGTTCAATGATTCCTTTCATTTCAGCAACCGCCGCCCCGTCTACGATATAACGCGAATACTCGTCCGCGTGTTCATCTGATGACATGGACAATCCTTGATTACGATAACGCATCGGTGAGGCTTGCCACGCTCCCGCGGAGCTATGGACTTCCAGCACTCCGGCATCGAGGAAGTGGTGCAGGTTTTCTGCACGGACTCCTGCTCCAGCCATAATGATTGGAGCATCACGATGGGCAATAAGTTCCATAATTTTTGATAAACCTTGCAGTGCGTCTGATTTTTGCCCTGATGTCAGTACCCGGGCAATGCCCAATTCCGCAAGATTATTGAGTGTATATAAAGGGTTAGCGCACATATCGAAGGCGCGATGAAAAGTCACTGCCAGCGGACCGGCAGCAGCCATTATTTTTTCCATTCGTGGCATATCGACATTCCCGTCAACATCGAGAACGCCCGTCACCAGTCCAGGAAAACCTAATTCGCGGACCGTGCGCACATCCTCAAGAATGGCGGCAAACTCACCGTCGCTGTAGCAAAAATCACCACCGCGTGGGCGAATTATCGGATGCACAGGGATCGTCACCCGCTGGCGCACGGATTTCAGTACCCCCAACGACGGCGTTAAGCCCCCCTCTTTTGGGGCTGCGCATAATTCAACTCTGTCTGCGCCGTTTTGCTGCGCCGTTAGTGCACATTCCATGCTGTAACAGCAAATTTCCAGTAATGCCATTTTTGCTCCTTAATTACGCTGACTGCTCGCTGGCAACGATCTCTTCAATGGACCACGGATGAAACTTAATAGTTGTTTTGCCATCGGTGACCGCCAGCGTCGGATTCGGTAATCGCTCATGCTCACCTTTTGGTGAACTGGTTTTAACTGAGATCCCCGGTAGGCTGAGTCCTTCATCAGAAAGCAATGCCAGCGCACGGGCATTCAGCGTTTCTGGATCACCCGGCAGAACGATTTCAATATGTTCCCAACCTTCGTGTGGGTAACGTTTTTCCCCGGGCCACGGTAGCTCCACATTGGAAAACTGCCAGTGCGCAACCTGTACCGGTTCATGCAATTTAAACAGACAAATCGGTCTGCCATTGATCATATTTTCTGACAAAAGCTCGCCACACTGTTCAAAACCGCGACGCCAGCGCTCAGCGGTGACGTTTTGATGGCAACGCAAAGAAATGTGATCGGCAGTCAGCGGAGTGATATCCAACCCCAGACGGCGGGAAAGTTCATCTAATGCG
The DNA here is from genome assembly GCF_053555815.1 of Shigella sp. SIG6. NCBI lineage: Bacteria > Pseudomonadati > Pseudomonadota > Gammaproteobacteria > Enterobacterales > Enterobacteriaceae > Shigella > Shigella sp. SIG6. The sequence continues at coordinate 1,466 of NZ_JBQZXC010000195.1, forward strand.
TGGGTAAATCGCGGTAAATCCGATGCAATATCCTGCAGCTCGTCGATAGATTGCCAGTTCGCCATAATCACTCTTCGTCTTTCAGTAAAAGCGTTAATTTACCCTGTTGCCCTGTGCCAACCAACCGCTGATTTCACGCCGCTTCTGATGCAATAGTGAAAACGGCAATACGCCACGCGCACGTTGCTGACGAAAACAGCCATTTGCAGTATACTCCCGCCCTAATTTCTTTAACTGGTGCGGGCAATTTTTGCTCGCTTCATCAATGTAAGGTATTCCGGTGAATATTCAGGCTCTTCTCTCAGAAAAAGTCCGTCAGGCCATGATTGCGGCAGGCGCGCCTGCGGATTGCGAACCGCAGATTCGTCAGTCAGCAAAAGTTCAGTTCGGCGACTATCAGGCTAACGGCATGATGGCAGTTGCTAAAAAACTGGGTATGGCACCGCGACAATTAGCAGAGCAGGTGCTGACTCATCTGGATCTTAACGGTATCGCCAGCAAAGTTGAGATCGCCGGTCCAGGCTTTATCAACATTTTCCTTGATCCGGCATTCCTGGCTGAACATGTTCAGCAGGCGCTGGCGTCCGATCGTCTCGGTGTTGCTACGCCAGAAAAACAGACCATTGTGGTTGACTACTCTGCGCCAAACGTGGCGAAAGAGATGCACGTCGGTCACCTGCGCTCTACCATTATTGGTGACGCAGCAGTGCGTACTCTGGAGTTCCTCGGTCACAAAGTGATTCGCGCAAACCACGTCGGCGACTGGGGCACTCAGTTCGGTATGCTGATTGCATGGCTGGAAAAGCAGCAGCAGGAAAACGCCGGTGAAATGGAGCTGGCTGACCTTGAAGGTTTCTACCGCGATGCGAAAAAGCATTACGACGAAGATGAAGAGTTTGCCGAGCGTGCACGTAACTACGTGGTAAAACTGCAAAGCGGTGACGAATATTTCCGCGAGATGTGGCGCAAACTGGTCGACATCACCATGACGCAGAACCAGATCACTTACGATCGTCTCAACGTGACGCTGACCCGTGATGACGTGATGGGCGAAAGCCTCTACAACCCAATGCTGCCAGGAATTGTGGCGGATCTCAAAGCCAAAGGTCTGGCAGTAGAAAGCGAAGGGGCGACCGTCGTATTCCTTGATGAGTTTAAAAACAAGGAAGGCGAACCGATGGGCGTGATCATTCAGAAGAAAGATGGCGGCTATCTCTACACCACCACTGATATCGCCTGTGCGAAATATCGTTATGAAACACTGCATGCCGATCGCGTGCTGTATTACATCGACTCCCGTCAGCATCAACACCTGATGCAGGCATGGGCGATCGTCCGTAAAGCAGGCTATGTACCGGAATCCGTACCGCTGGAACACCACATGTTCGGCATGATGCTGGGTAAAGACGGCAAACCGTTCAAAACCCGCGCGGGTGGTACAGTGAAACTGGCAGACCTGCTGGATGAAGCCCTGGAGCGTGCACGTCGTCTGGTGGCAGAAAAGAACCCGGATATGCCAGCTGACGAGCTGGAAAAACTGGCTAACGCGGTTGGTATTGGTGCGGTGAAATATGCGGATCTCTCCAAAAACCGCACCACGGACTACATCTTCGACTGGGACAACATGCTGGCGTTTGAGGGTAATACCGCGCCATACATGCAGTATGCTTACACGCGTGTATTGTCCGTGTTCCGTAAAGCAGAAATTAACGAAGAGCAACTGGCTGCAGCTCCGGTAATCATCCGTGAAGATCGTGAAGCGCAACTGGCAGCTCGCCTGCTGCAGTTTGAAGAAACCCTCACCGTGGTTGCCCGTGAAGGCACGCCGCATGTAATGTGTGCTTACCTGTACGATCTGGCCGGTCTGTTCTCTGGCTTCTACGAGCACTGCCCGATCCTCAGCGCAGAAAACGAAGAAGTGCGTAACAGCCGTCTGAAACTGGCACAACTGACAGCGAAGACGCTGAAGCTGGGTCTGGATACGCTGGGTATTGAGACTGTAGAGCGTATGTAATCGATTTTTCGTGAGAGTGAAGCCTGATCAGGGTTAGCCGATCAGGCTTTTTTATTGCCATCTAAATGTATTCTGAAAACGGACATGCCATTGTTTTCTCACTGTTGAGTAAGAGGCCAGAAGCGTAATATCCAGGCCCAGGAAAACGATAACGGTTCAATTTAAGGAATACCGCAGTGTTTAAATTTCTTGTATTAACATTAGGCATTATCTCTTGCCAGGCTTACGCAGAAGATACGGTTATAGTAAACGACCATGACACTTCAGCCATCAAAGATTGTTGGCAAAAAAATTCAGATGATGATACTGACATTAACGTGATCAAATCATGCCTGCGACAAGAATACAATCTCGTCGATGCGCAATTAAATAAAGCCTATGGTGAAGCTTATCGTTATATAGAACAAGTGCCACGCACAGGTGCAAAAAAACTTGATACTGAACAACTTAACTTGCTTAAAAAATCACAACGAGCCTGGCTGGATTTTAGGGACAAAGAATGTGAATTAATCCTTTCAAATGAGGTTGTTCAGGATTTAAGTGACCCTTATTCTGAATCAGAATGGCTATCATGTATGATCATACAGACCAATACGCGAACTCGCCAGTTGCAGCTATACCGTAACTCTGAAGATTTTTATCCAAGCCCTTTGACAAGAGGATAATTCACATCTTTTTGGCATGTTTTGTTGCAAGCTATTCCTGATAAATGATTGCAACAAAACATCCAGCCTTTTGACTGAGTTATTAAACATACTCGCGAGCGCGTAATTTTTTGTCTTTCAGCGATAATTCACAATCACTTCATTCCGTTGTACCTTTAGCGGTGGAATTAACCGCCCTGAACCGCCCCGGGTTTCCTGGAGAGTGTTTTATCTGTGT
>NZ_JBQZXC010000196.1:0-4288 GCF_053555815.1 Shigella sp. SIG6
TGTTCGTGAACTCGGTGATGCTAGTGTTCCTTTTTCGTTCGATGTTCATGCGATGATTTATAGTGATGATGCACCATCATTAGAAAATCATCTGCATAAAGTCTTCAACGAAAAACAGGTCAATAAAATTAACTCACGAAAAGAGTTTTTCAACGTAAATATTAAAGAAATTAAGTCTGTTATTGAAGATATGAACATCAACGCACAATGGACAATGTTTGCGGAAGCGAAAGAATATAGAGAGTCACTGGCGATTGAGCAAGAGCGCAAAGCAGCAACTTCCGCCAACGATGAACTGCATGTTGCTTAGCAATGTATGTTTCATAGTAATCACACATTGATTACTGGTTGTATATACAGTTAAATTTAGCCCTCTGATATGAGGGCTTTTTTATGGCAGTACGAAAACTCACCACAGGAAAATGGCTTTGCGAATGTTACCCCGCCGGACGTAGTGGACGTCGTGTGCGTAAACAATTCGCCACCAAAGGCGAAGCTCTGGCTTTTGAGCGTCACACGATGGAAGAAACCGAAGCAAAGCCCTGGCTGGGTGAATCAGTGGATCGTCGAACACTGAAAGACGTGGTTGAACTATGGTTCAAACTACATGGTAAATCTCTGACAGCTGGGCAGCATGTCTATGACAAATTGCTGTTGATGGTTGACGCTCTGGGCAATCCTCTTGCAACCGATCTCACCTCTAAAATGTTTGCCCACTATCGAGATAAACGCCTGACAGGCGAGATCTACTTCAGCGAGAAATGGAAGAAAGGAGCAAGCCCGGTCACCATTAACCTGGAGCAAAGCTATCTAAGTAGTATTTTTAGCGAACTATCCCGTCTGGGCGAATGGTCGTATCCGAACCCACTGGAGAACATGCGAAAATTCACCATCGCAGAAAAAGAGATGGCATGGCTTACCAATGAGCAGATTGTTGAATTGCTGGCTGATTGCAAACGTCAGGACCCAATTCTGGCACTGGTAGTTAAGATATGCTTAAGCACAGGCGCACGCTGGCGTGAAGCCGTAAATCTTACTCGCTCACAGGTGACCAAATACCGAATTACCTTTGTCAGAACGAAGGGGAAGAAAAACAGAAGCATCCCTATCAGTAAAGAGCTTTACGAAGAGATCATGGCGCTTGATGGGTTCAATTTCTTCACAGACTGCTATTTTCAATTTTTATCCGTGATGGAAAAAACGTCTATCGTGCTCCCTCGCGGTCAACTCACACACGTTCTGCGCCATACGTTTGCGGCGCACTTCATGATGTCGGGTGGAAACATTCTGGCCTTACAAAAAATTCTCGGACACCACGATATAAAAATGACTATGCGTTACGCACATCTGGCACCGGATCATCTGGAAACGGCGCTCCGTTTCAATCCTCTGGCAACGCTGCCAAGTGGCGACAAAGTGGCGGCAGCGGTTGGCATTACCCCGTAATAACCACCACTGACCACCAACCCAACTTATTGTTTTTACTCTAAATTATTGTTTTCATTAACCCGTTTACATAAATGGGTTTTTTGTTATCTAAAATTTATCTACTACCCTGCAACCCTCTCAACCATCCTCAAAATCTCCTCGCGCGATAGCGGCTTACGGTCGGTGACAAAATGCAGCGTCATCCCCTCAATAAACGCATCAAGCGCGCGGGCGGTTCCGGGTTCAAACCATTGTTCGAGCGTTTGCTGACTGCGCTGCATCCAGTTTTGCATTACCGTTTTTAATAGCGGTTTTCGGCTAGCCAGCGCGTAGAGCTGGTACATCAGCTCCATATTATCCGGCGTTGCAACCTGTGAGCTGTAGATCATATCGGTGATAGCCTGGCATGCGCCTTGAGCATCACTAACATCGCTAAAAAATGCCTGATATTGCCGGGACATAATCTCAGTAAAACTGCTGAACGCCTCCAGCAACAACTCATCAATTCCTGAAAAATAGTAGGTCATCGATCCCAACGGTACCCCGGCAAGGGTAGCAATTTTGCGGTGCGTAACAGCATGTATTCCGTAAAGTTTCACCGCCTCCAGCGTGGCCTGGATAATTTTTTCTCGCCGTTGCGGATCGTTAGCGCGACGCATGTCATTTCCTCTGTCTGCAATTGTGTACAACCTTGCTAATGTTGTCTTCCCTCTTCTTATTTTGACGTGATCTATGACCGTAAATTCTTCACGTAATGCATTGAAACGCCGAACCTGGGTCTTCTTTTTGCCAGGCCTGTTAATGGCGTCCTGGGCAACCCGTACGCCTGCTATCCGCGATATTCTCTCTGTCTCGATCGCTGAAATGGGCGGTGTTCTCTTTGGTCTGTCGATCGGTTCGATGAGCGGTATTCTCTGCTCGGCGTGGTTAGTGAAACGCTTTGGGACACGTAATGTCATCCTGGTCACGATGTCCTGCGCATTGATCGGGATGATGATATTAAGTCTGGCACTCTGGCTGACATCGCCCCTGCTCTTTGCCGTTGGTCTCGGCGTCTTTGGGGCAAGTTTTGGTTCTGCGGAAGTGGCGATAAACGTTGAAGGTGCCGCCGTTGAGCGAGAAATGAATAAAACGGTTTTGCCGATGATGCACGGTTTTTATAGCCTGGGCACGCTGGCAGGCGCTGGTGTCGGGATGGCACTGACGGCCTTTGGCGTTCCGGCAACGGTGCACATTTTATTGGCGGCGCTGGTAGGTATCGCGCCTATTTATATCGCCATTCCGGCAATCCCTGACGGTACGGGCAAAAATGCTGCCGATGGCACCCAGCATGGCGAAAAAGGCATTCCTTTTTATCACGATATCCAGTTGCTGTTGATTGGTGTTGTAGTGCTGGCGATGGCCTTTGCCGAAGGTTCTGCCAACGACTGGTTACCCTTATTAATGGTTGATGGTCACGGTTTTAGCCCCACTTCCGGCTCACTGATTTATGCCGGTTTTACCCTGGGGATGACCGTTGGACGCTTCACCGGCGGTTGGTTCATCGACCGTTACAGTCGCGTTGCCGTGGTTCGGGCCAGTGCACTAATGGGGGCGTTGGGTATTGGGCTGATTATTTTTGTCGATAGCGCCTGGGTCGCAGGAGTGTCTGTTGTACTTTGGGGACTGGGTGCCTCGCTGGGCTTCCCGCTGACCATTTCTGCCGCCAGCGATACCGGCCCCGATGCACCAACCCGCGTCAGTGTGGTAGCAACGACCGGTTATCTGGCTTTCCTCGTCGGGCCGCCGCTGCTGGGCTATCTCGGCGAACATTATGGATTACGTAGTGCAATGCTGGTTGTACTGGCGCTGGTTATTCTCGCGGCTATTGTCGCGAAAGCCGTCGCCAAACCCGATACCAAAACGCAGACGGCGATGGAGAATAGTTGATGAGCATTAAATTAATTGCGGTAGACATGGATGGTACTTTCTTAAGCGATCAAAAAACCTATAACCGTGAGCGGTTTATGGCTCAGTATCAGCAAATGAAAGCACAAGGCATTCGCTTTGTGGTCGCCAGCGGGAATCAATATTATCAGTTGATCTCTTTCTTCCCTGAAATTGCGAATGAAATTGCCTTTGTGGCTGAAAACGGCGGCTGGGTAGTGAGTGAAGGCAAAGATGTTTTTAATGGCGAGCTGTCGAAGGATGCGTTTGCTACTGTCGTGGAACATTTGCTGACGCGCCCGGAAGTGGAAATTATTGCCTGCGGAAAAAATAGCGCCTATACACTCAAAAAATATGACGATGCCATGAAAACGGTGGCGGAAATGTATTATCACCGTCTGGAATACGTCGATAACTTTGACAACTTAGAAGATATTTTCTTTAAGTTTGGCCTGAATCTTTCCGATGAACTGATTCCACAAGTACAAAAAGCATTACATGAGGCCATCGGCGATATTATGGTGCCAGTCCACACCGGCAACGGCAGCATCGATCTGATTATCCCCGGCGTACATAAAGCCAATGGCCTTCGCCAACTGCAGAAATTATGGGGAATAGACGACAGCGAAGTGGTGGTCTTTGGCGATGGCGGTAACGATATTGAGATGCTGCGTCAGGCAGGCTTTAGTTTTGCAATGGAAAATGCCGGCAGCGCGGTCGTCGCAGCGGCAAAATACCGGGCAGGCTCCAATAACCGTGAAGGCGTACTGGATGTGATCGATAAAGTTCTTAAACACGAAGCGCCATTTGACCAATAAAAACGGCAGCACGCCCGGCAACACAATGCCTGAATGAAGGCTGCATAATTCGCGGAAATTAACCCGCTGCATTATTTCAGGCGAAATGATTATGAAAAATTGTCTACTGTTGGGCG
>NZ_JBQZXC010000197.1:0-4286 GCF_053555815.1 Shigella sp. SIG6
CGAACATTCATACCACATATATCCATTATTTCCTGCCGACGCTTCATCCTTCCAGAAGTAATAATCCGCTCTACCAGATGCCAAATCATACGTAATTTCACTGGTCACGTCAGGAGCTGCCTGAACGCCAGTGAGCGTGCCAAACAAGCCCAATATCGCCGCAATCAATCGATTTCTCATGGTGCAACCTCCCTTTGCGCCGTCTGAACGTTTCCACGTAATTTAGGCTGTTTCAACTGTGCCTGAACCTGAATCGACTCCGGTAATTGTGAATAAGTCACCACACTACAAGTAACATCTCCGCTGTAACGAATGCTGGCGCGTTTCTTTACAACACTCAGTGGACACTTAAGGAATTGCTGCCCGGAAAGCAGATAGAGCTCTTTTTCGCTGCCGTTAATTTCAAGTGTAAATCCGCCATCTTCAGCTACCAGTAACATGGCGCTGTTCAGCCCCACAATCGGGAATTTTTTCACCGCTGCCGGCAGTAATAAACGACCGATATAGTTGTAGTTAAAGCTGGCAGACACTTCGCGATAGCGCAGCTTGCCAGGCAACAACATTAATTCACGATTCCCTGCACCGTTAATGATGTTTGTTGTCCCCTGCTGATTGCCCTGGCTACTGTCGTTAACCTCAACAAAACCAGACTGAAATCCAGGATAAGGGAACAACACACTGTCACTTTGACCAAGCTGCAAAGTTCGGCTGCCTGCCACCCGCGCTTCGAGTTGCAGATCCTGACTCTCTTCATCCTGTTCAGAGAAGCCTTTCACATCCACCAGTACCGCACCCAGCAAATCGTCTGTACCACTGGCTCCCAAATTAACGCCATAGCGACTGACAGCCAGCGTAGAGCTATAAGTGCCCGTAAAGGCCGAAAGATGATCATGATTCTTACGGTCATAACTATCAGATACGGTAGCGTAGACATTTCCGTATTGCCCATCCCAACGCCCGTTAACCGCGCTGTTTATGGTATCGGTGTTCAGGCCTCCGACGGTTACGCCAAGTTCTTTATGGCTGAATGAATCGTTATAAAAGGTATGCGATAACTGCCATGACGTTTGATCGCCATCCTGTTCGCTATAACGATAATCCGTAGACACATTGGTTGAATGGCTGTTGTTATTGCTATCCATCGTTGGCGTGTCAGATAACGAAAACGATAAGTACAAGCCGTTGTCGTCGTTATCGCCACCGTTGTCATTACGATGGAAAACACCGACTGACGTACTCAAAATCCAGTCACGCATCACAATAGCGCGGGAAGCGCTAAGTTGTACAGTTTCAGAGATACTTTGCGCTGTTGTCTGGCGAAGATAGTTATTTTCAAAGCTCTGCTGTTTATCCCAACGCAAACTATCATCAGTGTTATTTTGTGTGCGGGTATAACCCAGCATCATATTCCAGCCGACAAAATTCAGTGAAACTGTCGCGGAAATACTTTCATAACAGCTTAAGGCGTTATAGCTCTCTCTGCTGTCGGTTGTACAAGCATCGCCGTCAGAGTTGGTCCGATAAAAGCCCAACGTCGGCCATCCCGGATTACTCCAGTTGGCCTGTTGCATATCACCTTTGCCGCCGTCATCGTTACGGAACACGCTGGCGCTGATTGCAAGATTCCCCACCCCGCCTAAATCTGCCGTCCAGTTATTACCTAACTCGAAAGCACTCACATCATCGGCATTCGCCAGCCCTGCGTAGAGCTCATATTGCGGATGTAATGGCAGGCGTACTCCTAGCTGATAAGCTGAACTTTCATCATCAGAAACCTGTGATGTAGTTTTACCTGCCTGTAAGAACCATTGCGCATTTCCGTCAGTCAGACCGCCGGTTTTGGTAAACGGCACAAGCTCGGTGCGGGTGAGTTGGTTATTTTCGTAGACTTTTAATGCCACGCTGTAGCTGCCTGGCGGAAAGGAACTGGTATCAATAAATTGCGAACCACTATTGAGATAAAACGATCCCAAAAGTTGCTCATTACGATAAGCGTCAACACGAGAATTGCGCGAAAGCAGAACCATTACTGGGGTTCCTTGCTGGCTTTGCGCCTGGTTTAAATAGCTCAGTGTCGACCCGATACGCATCCCATCGATTGCACCGAGTGGCAGAAAGTTAAAGGTAAAGTTCCCGCCTTGTGCATTAAATAGTGTGCGGTTGTCCATGCGACCCGCCTGCACATAATAACGACGTAAAAAATCATAACGATAATAGAGATCGCTGACGTCAGTATTACTGTCACTGACATCATCTGCATCATAACCGTTGAAATTCCAGTGTGCACCAATATAGCTATTTTCTGTTATTCCCAGCGCACCGTTTCCCTGAATAGACAACGATTGGTAATCATCCTGTGCCAGAACATTGATGTCTTGCTGATGTATAAAAGCGTTAACAGTATTTTTGTCTGGATTTAAATATAATGACTTCGCATCGAAAGCTGAATTCCATTGCGGATTAATAAACAACGTTGCCGAACTTTCTTCATCATTATAGATTATTTCCAGCGTATCGGTATTCAGAAAACCACACCCTGAGTCAGTACGTACATAACCGCAAGCCAATTCACCGTGGCGAGCTAGCGGCTGCGATAATTTTTCTTTCACTATATGCGCGATTTTCTGATCGTCTACATCCAGTTCCAGCTTGTTATATAGACTTGCTGGATCAAGAAATGTTACGGTATCAAGATTAACCATTGCATAATATTTACCGAGACTTTTCCCTGAAAAATAAACCTCGATATACTCCTGCTGTCCCTGAGCAATAACCTCAAACCCTGCGGGAATTTTGGTTAATGTCGCCTCTGCCGGGCTGAGACTCGCCAGGATCAAAAGAGCCAGTAATTTTTTATCCATGGCAATCCTGAAATCCATAACAAATACTAAAACAGTTAAAATAAGGGAGGGCTACCCCTCCCTTTGTTACGTGTTAATTCTGTTATCCGGATTAAATATCCTGAGACAGATAAATGCTTACTACACCACGGTAGATGCCTGTTTCCAGAACACCTTTGGTGGTTTGAGCAAACATCAGGTTTTTAGCCAGAGAACCGTTAGTTAACGCATCGGAAGCAAAGATTTTGGTTGCGGTAAAAGTGGTTGCCGCATCAACTTTAATTTCTTCACCACCCTAGGTTACTGTCAGCGGAACAATCTTGCTAGCATCCAGGCTTTGAACCAGTTGCGCTGGGGACACTAACTGCATTTTTACATCTTTGGTAACGTCGTTAGACCAGATTTTGGTCATCAACTGGTAAGATTGCAGACCCTGCCCCGGCAGATATTGCATTTCTACTGCTTTCGGCAACGCGGTGTTATCGGTCTGTGTCATATCCAGAGCGGCATCAACGTTGGCCGTTACAGTAATATCCTTTTGTACTGCCAATGCGGAGCCTGCAACAGAAAACATCGCTGCGACCAGAAGAGATTTTGCAAATACCTTTTTCATTACTATTCCTTCGTTTATTACAATGATAATTAATGGACCGCCAGTTCAAACTCGCCATTATCTTTGGTGATCCAGTTATTATATTTGACAACGATTTTGTCGTAGCCAGATATGCTTTCAAGATTTCTTTCCTGACCAGGGAAGATGTTTTTATTTACGGTCTGTATCTTACAGCTTTCTTTGCTATTATTTTTACAATAAGCGATCGTTAAAAGCTTTAAGCGTTGATTCCCTGCATTAATTAATTTTTGGGCAGAATTTACTTCTAACTTAGCTATAGGTTGCTGAGGTGGAACACTAACAACGATTCCCCAAATTAAGTTAACTGTTAACTGCATAGAGAGATCTTTTTTATCTGTGGCAACGTCATCAATACTGGGAACCGCTTCAAATTTAACGCGATAATTTTTCTCTTTTTGCTCTGGTTCCATCGCAACAAAACGTACGGTTTTGCTACTACCGGCTGGTAAAGCGAATTTAGGTGGCATAACAACCAGATGATTTGCATCACCGGATTTAATCTCAACTTCATTTTCCTGAGGCGTCGATGGATTATCGATACGGAATACTGTCGCCTTGATGTACTGAACTTCATTACTTTTAGATATTACGCGAACGTTGCCTTCACCCTGACTATTAATGGAAACAGCCATAGGATAAACAGTCATATTTGACTGTGCCAAAAAAGGAGCGAACACGAATAAAAGCGGCGTAAGCCGTAATAAGAGATTAATTTTCGCCACCATATAATTTTGATCTTACAATATCGTTTCAAAAAAGTTGGCGTATTAGAGATGTAGATTTATTGTAAGTCAATATAAAAAAGCATTTTT
>NZ_JBQZXC010000198.1:0-4250 GCF_053555815.1 Shigella sp. SIG6
AAAAAAATGTTGCAGCTTAACGAGAATAAACAGTTTGCATTTTTCCAAAGACTGGCATTTCCGCTGCGTATCTTTTTGCTGATTCTGGTGTTCTCAATATTTGTCATTGCAGCCCTGGCGCAATATTTTACGGCCAGTTTTGAGGACTATTTAACGCTTCATGTACGCGACATGGCAATGAATCAGGCGAAAATTATTGCCTCCAATGACAGTGTCATCTCTGCGGTGAAAACGCGTGACTACAAACGGCTGGCGACCATCGCTAACAAATTACAAAGAGATACCGATTTTGATTATGTGGTGATTGGCGACCGGCACTCGATCCGCCTTTACCATCCTAATCCGGAGAAAATTGGTTATCCTATGCAGTTCACCAAACAGGGCGCGCTGGAGAAAGGGGAGAGCTACTTCATTACTGGGAAAGGGTCAATGGGTATGGCGATGCGCGCCAAAACGCCAATCTTTGATGACGATGGAAAAGTCATCGGCGTGGTGTCGATTGGCTACCTGGTGAGTAAAATCGATAGCTGGCGGGCTGAGTTTTTATTACCGATGGCAGGTGTGTTTGTCGTGCTGTTAGGGATTCTGATGTTGCTGTCGTGGTTCCTGGCCGCGCATATCCGTCGGCAGATGATGGGCATGGAGCCAAAGCAAATCGCACGGGTGGTCCGTCAGCAAGAGGCGCTGTTTAGTTCGGTTTATGAAGGGCTGATTGCGGTGGATCCGCACGGTTACATTACCGCCATCAATCGTAACGCAAGAAAGATGCTGGGGCTGAGTTCCCCTGGACGGCAATGGTTGGGTAAACCCATTGCTGAAGTGGTCAGGCCTGCCGATTTCTTTACCGAACAGATTGATGAAAAACGTCAGGATGTGGTGGCTAACTTTAACGGTCTGAGCGTTATTGCCAATCGGGAAGCTATTCGTTCAGGTGATGATTTGCTGGGAGCCATTATCAGCTTTCGCAGTAAAGACGAAATTTCCACCCTCAATGCGCAACTGACGCAAATAAAACAATACGTTGAGAGCCTTCGTACATTGCGACACGAGCATCTCAATTGGATGTCGACTCTCAATGGTCTGTTGCAGATGAAAGAGTATGATCGCGTGCTGGCGATGGTGCAGGGGGAGTCTCAGGCCCAGCAACAGCTTATTGACAGCCTGCGCGAGGCGTTTGCCGATCGCCAGGTGGCGGGGCTGCTTTTTGGTAAAGTGCAGCGCGCCCGCGAACTGGGGCTAAAAATGATCATCGTCCTCGGTAGCCAGCTTTCGCAACTGCCGCCAGGACTGGATAGCACCGAGTTTGCCGCCATTGTTGGCAATTTACTTGATAACGCCTTCGAAGCCAGCCTGCGTAGCGATGAAGGAAACAAGAGCGTTGAATTATTCCTCAGCGATGAAGGCGATGATGTGGTGATTGAAGTCGCCGATCAGGGCTGCGGCGTTCCAGAGTCTCTACGAGACAAAATATTTGAGCAGGGGGGCAGTACGCGTGCTGACGAGCCCGGTGAACATGGCATTGGGTTGTACTTGATTGCCAGCTACGTAACGCGCTGCGGTGGTGTTATCACTCTCGAAGATAATGATCCCTGCGGTACCTTATTTTCAATCTATATTCCGAAAGTGAAACCTAATGACAGCTCCATTAACCCTATTGATCGTTGAGGACGAAACGCTGCTGGCAGAGATGCATGCGGAATATATTCGTCACATTCCCGGATTCAGTCAGATATTACTGGCGGGAAACCTAGCGCAGGCCCGAATGATGATCGAGCGTTTTAAGCCGGGGCTAATCTTGCTCGATAACTATCTTCCTGACGGTAGAGGGATTAATTTACTGCATGAACTGGTGCAGGCGCATTATCCCGGCGACGTGGTGTTTACCACTGCAGCCAGTGATATGGAAACGGTGTCTGAAGCCGTACGTTGTGGTGTATTTGATTATCTCATTAAGCCAATTGCCTATGAACGGCTGGGTGAAGCGGCGCACGAAAAACGCGAAAGCGTTTCACGATAAATGTGAAAACTTTAGCTTTCGCGCTTCAAATGAAACAGCAGTATTAATTACCGCTTTTTATTCATTACATGGGGATCACTTAGGGTATGGCTGAACCTTGAATAGTTTGGTATTTAGCCGCTTCCTTGCTCGCTTGTTCAGGAATCTGATGTAGCGATACTGATTAAATTTGTGCACCACGGCACGCTCCTTATTAGCTCGCAAATACTCGCCTCGTTGCCCTCCGCGCTTAATCGCGTTCATCGTTATCTCGTGATACCACTCACCATCCAGCTCGTAGAACGTGCTTTCATGGCTGCCAATAAAATCAAAATTCGACGCCTGATACACAACGCCTGCGAGTCCGCAGCGTTCGTCAGCAAAGGACTGAACCCACTCCACTGACGGATACAGTAATCTGATAACTTTCAGCGCGTAGCTGATGGCCCGTGATTCAGAGTTGCGGGGCATGTCGTCGTGTAGCCACATGCGATTCAACTCCATATAGCCCCGGTTATCCGTTTCAAGCACGACACGACGACCTGAGTTGGGGTTAAGGGCATATCCCCACTGGAGAACGCCAACCAGATCACGCCCGCTGAATACTCCCAGGTGAAGGTAAGAGTTATTCACAAAACGGCGGGAATAGTGCTTTGTCTGAATGATTGTGCGGGCCAGCCAGCAGGATATGGTTTCAACGCGCAGCTCCTTTGAACCATAGCCAACAATCTGGCCTTCATACTCAATAACGCACGGTTTCGTCAGAATGCGTGATTTCTTCTCTTTTCCCACAATGTTTCTCCGTGGGATGCTCGCAGGCATTCAGCATTATGATGTGACGTTTGCAACGCGGACACCTGATTTCAATGTGATCAAAGGAATCCGCTTTAAATAACAGTTTGTTGCAGTTCTTACAGCGAATTGATTTCATTTCACCTCCTTGCATCAATTCGCCGTTATCTTAAAAAATCTCATCAGTCGGGTGTGGTTATCGGGACATAATCGATCGGTAATACAGATCGATTTAATTGATTCGATCGTCGTTTTCTATATGCGTTCCTTTTTGAAGGCGCTTTAAAGCACGTTTTAATCCCGGTCGGTCTGTCCTTGTTCCGCTTAATTTATCTTCAAATATTTGTTCACATCCTGCACAAACAAGAGCGTTTCGTTGCAGGTCTGTATTCTGGTCATTTGTTGATACCCTTACATAGCCAATCAGCACGCTGAATTCCCCGTTTAAAAGCGGAAATCATGCCATGCAGGCCAGAAATGGCCCCTCGGTTTACAGGAAACGGTAAACAAGGCTGGTAACGCCGTGCAAAAAAATGGCGATACGTTGTCCGGTGGACTTACTTTTGAAAACGACTCAATCCTTGCCTGGATTCGGAATACTGACTGGGCAAAGATTGGATTTAAAAATGATGCCGACAGCGATACTGATTCATACATGTGGTTTGAAACAGGCGACAACGGCAATGAGTATTTCAAATGGAGACACCACCTCACTGGCGGCCGGGTTAAAGACCTGATGAATCTTAAATGGGATGCTCTGTATGTTCTTGTTAAAGCCCTTTTCAGCAGTGAAGTAAAAATATCGACGGTCAATGCACTGAGAATATTTAATTCATCTTTTGGTGCCATTTTTCGTCGTTCTGAAGAATGCCTGCATATCATCCCTACACGAGAGAATGAAGGGGAAAATGGTAATATAGGGCCACTACGCCCCTTTACGCTTAATCTCAGAACTGGCCGGATAAGCATGGGGCATGGTCTGGTTGTTACAGGAGATATATTTACAAACCGTTTTTTAATTAACAGCAGTACAGGCATGTGGATTCATATGCGTGACCAGAACGTTATTATGGGCCGTAATGCGGTATCCAACGATGGTGCGCAGGCATTGCTTCGCCAGGACCATACCGACCGTAAATTCGTAATTGGTGGGCTGGGGAATAGGCAATTTGGCATCTACATGATTAATAACTCAAGGACAGCCAATGGCACCGATGGTCAGGCGTACATGGATAATAACGGGAACTGGCTTTGCGGTTCGCAAGTTATTCCCGGCAACTATGGCAATTTTGATTCCAGATATGTGAAAGATGTTCGACTTGGTTCACAGCAATATTATGGAGTGAACAACTGGCAAACATGGAATTTTCAGTGCCCTTCAGGTCATGTATTGTCTGGTATTAATGTTCAGGATACAGGTTCCAACTCTGCCGATAATATTGCGGGTGTTTATTACAGACCG
>NZ_JBQZXC010000199.1:0-4187 GCF_053555815.1 Shigella sp. SIG6
GTATTCAACGTGAGAAGTGTTGATGGTGATACCACGAGCTTTTTCTTCCGGCGCGTTATCGATCTGGTCGAATGCGCGAGCAGCACCGCCGTAGGTTTTAGCCAGTACGGTAGTGATTGCAGCGGTCAGCGTTGTTTTACCATGGTCAACGTGGCCGATAGTACCGACGTTAACGTGCGGTTTTGTACGTTCAAACTTTTCTTTAGACATCGATTGTCCCTCTAAGACACGGATAAATCGGTGATATCACCACATCAACCAGGCAACATGCCCGACTTGTTGAATGCAATAAACAGAAGGAAAAAACAGGGAGGAGAAAAGAAGTGGTGCTGATAGGCAGATTCGAACTGCCGACCTCACCCTTACCAAGAGTGCGCTCTACCAACTGAGCTATATCAGCACATCTTGGAGCGGGCAGCGGGAATCGAACCCGCATCATCAGCTTGGAAGGCTGAGGTAATAGCCATTATACGATGCCCGCATCCTAGAACTCGGCTACCTGATTTTCATTCTGCACTGAATATCGAGAGAAGCTCTCTTTATTCGAGCCGGTAAGTGAACTTATCGTCTCGGGCTACGCCATCGCGTGGCCGAAATTGGTGGTGGGGGAAGGATTCGAACCTTCGAAGTCTGTGACGGCAGATTTACAGTCTGCTCCCTTTGGCCGCTCGGGAACCCCACCGGACTTGATGGTGCCGACTACCGGAATCGAACTGGTGACCTACTGATTACAAGTCAGTTGCTCTACCTACTGAGCTAAGTCGGCATCAAGTAGCGCGCATTCTATGGAGACATGCGAGTTCATGCAACTAAAAAATTGCATAATTTGTTTTATTGGTCACATTTTATGCTACACGATGAAGAAACAGCCGAACGGAGGGCAGATTAGCACACTTTTTCAACATCATTGTGCTCAACAATGCGCTCCTGCTAAACCATAATTCTTTTTATCAGATGGAATATCTGTCACATTGCTTTTCAACGATAGCTTCCTGGCAGAGATTTTTTCTTATTATTCCTCCCCATCTGGTGTTACCCTCCTGCCCATTAACCCATTCAACAGAACTGTGACGCGCCATGGCAAATATCGCTTTGCCGATAGAGCTATGACCGCCAGAAACATGCTTATGAGTATAAAAGAGCAAACGTTAATGACGCCTTACCTACAGTTTGACCGCAACCAGTGGGCAGCTCTGCGTGATTCCGTACCTATGACGTTATCGGAAGATGAGATCGCCCGTCTCAAAGGTATTAATGAAGATCTCTCGTTAGAAGAAGTTGCCGAGATCTATTTACCTTTGTCACGTTTGCTGAACTTCTATATAAGCTCGAATCTGCGCCGTCAGGCAGTTCTGGAACAGTTTCTTGGTACCAACGGGCAACGCATTCCTTACATTATCAGTATTGCTGGCAGTGTCGCGGTGGGGAAAAGTACAACCGCCCGTGTATTGCAGGCGCTATTAAGCCGTTGGCCGGAACATCGTCGTGTTGAACTGATCACTACAGATGGCTTCCTTCACCCTAATCAGGTTCTGAAAGAACGTGGTCTGATGAAGAAGAAAGGCTTCCCGGAATCGTATGATATGCATCGCCTGGTGAAGTTTGTTTCCGATCTCAAATCCGGCGTGCCAAACGTTACAGCCCCTGTTTACTCGCATCTTATTTATGATGTGATCCCGGATGGAGATAAAACTGTTGTTCAGCCTGATATTTTAATTCTTGAAGGGTTAAATGTCTTACAGAGCGGGATGGATTATCCACACGATCCACATCATGTATTTGTTTCCGATTTTGTCGATTTTTCGATATATGTTGATGCACCGGAAGACTTACTTCAGACGTGGTATATCAACCGCTTTCTGAAATTCCGCGAAGGGGCTTTTACAGACCCGGATTCCTATTTTCATAACTACGCGAAATTAACTAAAGAAGAAGCGATTAAGACTGCCATGACATTGTGGAAAGAGATCAACTGGCTGAACTTAAAGCAAAATATTCTACCTACTCGTGAGCGCGCCAGTTTAATCCTGACGAAAAGTGCTAATCATGTGGTAGAAGAGGTCAGACTACGCAAATAATTTGCAGGGGAGCGAATACTCCCCTTTCTTATTTTTCTGCACTACGCAGGGATATTTCACCGCCCATCCAGGGTTTTATTATTCCATCCTGCTCAAGTAATAAAGCCCCCTGTTTGTCTATTCCGCGTGAAATGCCAAATATTTCTTTATCACCAATGATAAGTTTCACTGGGCGATTAATAAAATTATCCAGCTTTTCCCAGAGCGACAGATAAGGTGCCAATCCTTCTTGTTCGAAGAGTTCCAACGCAGCACGTAATTCACGTATTAGCATGGCCGCCAACGTATTACGATCAAGATTGATCCCCGCTTCCTGCAGCGTGATCCACCCCTGATTAACGACACTCTCTTCAACACGGCGCATTGCCATGTTGATCCCGGCTCCAATGACTATTTGCGCCGCATCGCCAGTTTTGCCAGTCAGCTCCACAAGAATGCCTGCCAGCTTGCGATCCTGCAGATAGAGGTCATTAGGCCATTTGACACGAACTTTATCTGCTCCCAGCTTGCGTAATACTTCCGCCATCACGATACCGATAACCAGACTTAAACCAATCGCCGCCGCCGGGCCTTGTTCCAGACGCCAGAACATCGACAAATATAAGTTTGCGCCAAAAGGCGAAAACCATTTCCGCCCCCGGCGACCACGGCCAGCCTGCTGGTATTCTGCAACACAGGCATCGCCCGATTTAAGCTCTCCGATACGAGAGAGAAGGAACTGATTCGTGGAGTCAATAACTGGCAGCACGGCTACACTACCGCCATCCAGCTGACCCAATATCTGTTCAGCATTAAGTAACTGGATGGGCTCAGGCAGGCTGTATCCTTTACCCGGAACGGTAAAGACATCAACGCCCCAGTCACGCAGTGTCTGAATGTGTTTATTAATAGCCGCCCGGCTCATTCCCAGCGTTTCACCCAACTGCTCGCCAGAGTGAAATTCACCGTTCGCTAACAGGGCAATCAATTTCAGTGGCACGGTGTTATCCTTCATGAAATTGTCTCCACTGCGCTCACTTCACCTGATGCACCAATAAAGCGGACTTCAGGCTCAAGCCAGACATTAAATTTTTCACCCACTTTTTGTCTTACATGGTGTGCCAGTTGCACCACATCTTCGCTTTTTGCATTGTCTTCATTAATGAGAACTAACGCCTGTTGACGGTGCACCGCAGCCCCACCCATTTGCATCCCTTTTAGCTGGCACTGATCAATAAGCCAACCTGCTGCCAGTTTTACTGAACCACCCGCCTGGGGGTAATTTGGTGCTGTTGGAAATTGCGCCAGTAATGCTTTAGCCGTTTCGGCAGATACAACAGGGTTTTTGAAGAAACTACCGGCATTGCCATTCACTTTTGGATCAGGGAGTTTGGTGGTGCGCATATGACACACCGCATTAAATACTTGCTGTGGCGTTACTGTTGTAGGATCCAGACGAGTTAAGTCACCATACGTTAGTACAGGTTGCCACTCTTTTGGCAGACGCAGACCTACGGCTACAATGGCGAAGCGATCCTGGTATTCATGTTTAAAAATACTGTCGCGATAGCCAAAACGGCACTCTTTGGCAGTTAAGCGCACTTGCTTGCCTGTCGCCAGTTCAACACAATCAACATAAGCGCAAACTCGCTGTAATTCTACGCCATAAGCACCAATATTCTGGATAGGTGATGAGCCGACACAACCAGGAATTAATGCCAGATTTTCCAGACCAGGCATACCTTCCTGCAAAGTGTATTTTACCAGGCGATGCCAGTTTTCTCCGGCTCCTACATGTAAATACCACGCATCAGGTTCATCATGAATTTCGATACCTTTGATCCGGTTGATGATCACCGTGCCGCGATAGTCTTCCAGAAAAAGTACATTACTTCCTTCACCCAGAATAAGAACGGGTTGTCCTTCTGCGGTTGCATGCTGCCAGGCATTGAGTAATTGTTGTTCGTCTTCGGCACATACAATGTGCTGAGCATTATGATCAATGCCAAATGTGTTCCAGGGTTTTAAGGAGTGGTTCATAGCTGCTTTCCTGATGCAAAAACGAGGCTAGTTTACCGTATCTGTGGGGGGATGGCTTGTAGATATGACGACAGGAAGAGTTTGTAGAAA
>NZ_JBQZXC010000200.1:0-4172 GCF_053555815.1 Shigella sp. SIG6
TATTGCCTGGTCTATTCTCTCTTCTCATAATACGTCCGGAAATATGGATAAACTTAAAATTAAGTTTGATTCATTCCTCTCACGATATTACCTTTGTTGGTATTGTACAGACCGCTAAAGCGTCCGGAATGGAACGTTTCCCGCTGCCGTATGTGCTGACCAACTGCCATAACTCACTCTGCGCCGTCGGCGGCACCATTAACGGTGATGACCATGTTTTTGGTTTATCGGCAGCTCAGCGTTATGGCGGTATTTTTGTGCCTCCGCATATTGCGGTCATCCATCAATATATGCGTGAGATGATGGCTGGCGGGGGCAAAATGATCCTCGGGTCAGACAGCCACACCCGTTACGGTGCATTAGGGACAATGGCAGTCGGTGAGGGTGGCGGTGAGTTGGTAAAACAGCTGCTTAATGACACCTAGGATATCGACTATCCGGGCGTGGTTGCGGTGCATCTGACCGGAAAACCTGCGCCGTATGTGGGGCCACAGGATGTGGCGCTGGCTATCATTGGCGCGGTGTTCAAAAACGGTTACGTCAAAAACAAAGTCATGGAGTTCGTTGGACCGGGCGTTAGCGCGCTCTCTACCGATTTCCGTAACAGCGTTGACGTGATGACCACGGAAACCACCTGTTTAAGCTCCGTCTGGCAAACTGATGAAGAAGTGCATAACTGGCTGGCGCTGCACGGTCGCGGCCAGGATTACTACCAGCTTAACCCTCAACCGATGGCGTACTACGATGGCTGCATCAGCGTTGATTTAAGCGCCATCAAACCAATGATTGCGCTGCCGTTCCACCCGAGCAACGTGTATGAAATCGACACACTGAACCAGAACCTGACCGACATTCTGCGTGAGATTGAAATTGAGTCCGAACGCGTGGCGCACGGTAAAGCCAAACTCTCGCTGCTGGATAAAGTGGAAAATGGTCGCCTGAAAGTGCAGCAGGGGATTATCGCGGGCTGTTCTGGCGGTAACTACGAAAACGTCATCGCGGCGGCGAATGCACTGCGCGGTCAATCCTGTGGCAATGACACCTTCTCGCTGGCGGTTTACCCGTCATCACAGCCGGTGTTTATGGATCTCGCCAAAAAAGGTGTGGTAGCAGATTTGATTGGCGCAGGCGCAATCATCAGAACCGCATTCTGTGGCCCATGCTTTGGCGCGGGCGATACGCCAATCAACAACGGTTTGAGTATTCGCCACACCACGCGTAACTTCCCGAACCGCGAAGGCTCTAAGCCAGCCAATGGGCAGATGTCAGCGGTGGCGTTGATGGACGCTCGTTCTATCGCTGCGACTGCGGCAAACGGTGGCTATTTAACCTCTGCCAGCGAACTTGATTGCTGGGACAACGTGCCGGAGTACGCCTTCGATGTAACGCCGTATAAAAACCGTGTTTATCAGGGCTTTGTGAAAGGGGCAACTCAGCAACCGCTGATTTACGGACCGAACATTAAAGACTGGCCGGAATTGGGTGCGCTGACTGACAATATCGTCCTGAAAGTGTGCTCGAAGATCCTCGACGAAGTCACCACCACCGACGAACTGATTCCTTCCGGTGAAACCTCTTCTTATCGTTCAAATCCGATTGGTCTGGCGGGGAATGTCAGCGAGCTGACAGAGGTGTTTGCGCGCATTAAGCAGATTGCTGGTCAGGAGCATATTGATTCGCTGCAAACTGAAATTGGCAGCATGGTCTATGCGGTGAAACCAGGCGATGGTTCTGCGCGTGAACAGGCGGCGAGCTGCCAGCGTGTGATTGGCGGTCTGGCGAATATTGCCGAGGAGTACGCGACTAAACGCTACCGTTCTAACGTCATCAACTGGGGGATGTTACCGCTGCAGATGGCGGAAGTGCCAACCTTTGAAGTGGGGGATTACATTTACATCCCTGGCATTAAAGCGGCGCTGGATAATCCGGGTACGACGTTTAAAGGTTATGTGATCCATGAAGATGCGCCGGTAACGGAAATTACGCTTTACATGGAAAGCCTGACGGCTGAAGAGCGCGAGATTATCAAGGCGGGTAGTTTGATTAACTTCAATAAAAACCGTCAGATGTAAAAAGCGCCATGTGAATGTAGGTCGCATTCGGCACTTATTGTCGGATGCGATGCTGGCGCATCTTATCCGACCTACAAATCGCATCGAACCGTAGGCCGGATAAGGCGTTTACGCCGCATCCGGCAAATAGTTAATAGCTCTTACTTCTTCGCCTCTGCAACCACTTTGCTGCCCACGCCGCGGTTATTGTATTCCCACATGCGGTTGTAGTTAGTGTCATTCAGATTGCGCTGTATTTCGTCGTTATCATCTACGCTGCCGGTATTACCCGCAAACGGACGATTAGAGATCACCGCATCGGCCCACGGTTTAGCCGTGTTAAAGCCTTCGTTGATGGCGCTATCACGGATCACCACCTGACCGTTGGTATTAGCATCAACATCCAGCGAGCGGCCCAGTTGCGCCACGCCATCACCGGAAGCATTGAAACGGCTGTTTACGGCGAGGAAACCGTAATAGATGTTAGACAGCGTAGCCGGTGCAAACACATATGCTTCTTGCTGGGTACGTGAGTTCACCACGCGGAATTCGGTGTTATCGAACACCACTGCGCCGCGACCAGAAACGATATCCACATCCCCTTCAATATAGCTGTTGGTCACCAGCGTACGCGGCTGACGGTTGGTTTCCAGACGGTTCTGCACACCGCTGTTGGTGACAAAGAAGGTGTTCTGACGACCGAGAATGTTAACGTTGTTAATCTGTACCTGGTCACCGTCAGTACGCAGTGCTACCGCCGGATGGTTACCTGCATCTACGCTATCGCCCAGCGTGTTTTCGATGGTCAGATTTTGCAGTTGCAGTCCATTGTTTTGTGACCAGAAGACCGCAGAACACAGAACACCGATACTGTCGCTGCGTTTGCTCTGGCAGCTATCGTACATATACCACGCTGGTTTACCTGGCATATATTTGCCGCGCGGGTTGACGTCGTGACGCCAGTCGGCAGGGCTCATGCCCCCATCAAGGGAAAGCCCAATCTTCACATCAATCGGTTTTTCACCTGTACCGTACAGAGTGATTCCACCTGGAGCAGCAGGGACATACACCGTTCCCTGATACTCACCAGGCATCACGGCAATATACTGGCGCTTGTTGGTGCGCTTGATAATTGCCGCATCTACCGCCGCCTGAATCGTGGTATGCGTTACACCTTGAGTACCCGCCGGGCCGACAACAAAGTCAGGTTGCGCAGGCAGGGTTATCGGGGACGGATTCCACGCTGCAGCACCTGGTGTCAGGGATGCAAAATAGTGTTGCGCATCGAAATTCAGCGCTTCTTTTGCCGACAGAATCGGGCGAGAAGAGGTACCAGGCGCAGTTTGATCAGAAGGACGTTGATCGGGTGGTGTTGAGCTACAGGCGGTCAGCGTCACGCCAAAAGCCAATGCCAGCGCCAGACGGGAAACTGAAAATGTGTTCACAGGTTGCTCCGGGCTATGAAATAGAAAAATGAATCCGTTGAAGCCTGCTTTTTTATACTAAGTTGGCATTATAAAAAAGCATTACTTATCAATTTGTTGCAACGAACAGGTCACTATCAGTCAAAATAAAATCATTATTTGATTTCAATTTTGTCCCACTCCCTGCCTCTGTCATCACGATACTGTGATGCCATGGTGTCCGACTTATGCCCGAGAAGATGTTGAGCAAACTTATCGCTTATCTGCTTCTCATAGAGTCTTGCAGACAAACTGCGCAACTCGTGAAAGGTAGGCGGATCCCCTTCGAAGGAAAGACCTGATGCTTTTCGTGCGCGCATAAAATACCTTGATACTGTGCCGGATGAAAGCGGTTCACGACGAGTAGATGCAATTATGGTTTCTCCGCCAAGAATCTCTTTGCATTTATCTAGTGTTTCCTTCATTGATATCCCAAGAGCATCAACATGCAATGTTGTTGGGATGGCAATTTTTACGCCGGTTTTGCTTTGCTCGACATAAAGATAGCCATCTACGATATCAGACCACTTCATTTCGCATAAATCACCAACTCGCTGCCCGGTAACAACAGCCAGTTCCATTGCAAGTCTAAGCCAACATGGTGATGATTCTGCTGCTTGATAAATTTTCAGGTATTCGTCAGCCGTAAGTCTTGATC
>NZ_JBQZXC010000201.1:0-4165 GCF_053555815.1 Shigella sp. SIG6
AATCAGCGTGGCAACGGCAAAGGCGATGATATACAGCGTGATGTGATTCTTCGCCACCGAAATGCCTTTTACCACTGGCAATACCGGAATGTTTGCCGCCTGGTAATCCTTAAAGCGGAAAATGGCGATGGCATAGGAGTGAGGCATCTGCCACAGGCTGAAGATAGCCAGCAGGATCTCTGCGCCGCTATCGAACTCGCCGGTTACTGCACAGTAGCCAATCACCGGCGGCGCAGCGCCGGAGAGCGAACCAATCAATGTGCCGTAGACTGAGTGGCGTTTCATGTACAGGCTATAGACGCCGACATAAACCACAAAGCCCATCACCCCCAGCCAGCAGGCCAGCGGATTCGCGCCAAACCACAGCAGCATAAAGCCAGCAATACCCAGCAAGGTGGCGTACACCAGCGAGACAGCAGGAGAGATCAGGCCTTTAACCAGCCCCCGATTCTTCGTCCTTTCCATCTTTCTGTCGATATCCCTGTCGATGTAGTTGTTAAACACACAACCCGACGCCACAACCAGTGACACCCCAACCAGCGTGTAGATAAACAGGGGATAATCAATGCTGCCCTTTGAGGCCAGCAGGAATCCCCCAATCACCGAGATCAGGTTGCCAAAGATGATGCCTGGTTTCGTTACTTGCAGGTATTGCTTAAACATCATAACCGCCGCTCTTAGTGCATCATCATGTTGTAGTTGAGGTTCCACATAATCCAGATGGAGCCTACAACCAGGATAGCGATGATTAGCACGGTGAAGACAAACGCCGTCATGTTCCAGCCTTCATCTGATTTGGTATTCATGTGCAGGAAGCACACCAGATGCACCAGAACCTGTACCACTGCCATTGCCAGGATTGTTCCCAGAATTACGGCCGGAGAGGCAGCCCCTGTCATCACCATCCAGAACGGAATCACCGTCAGAATGATCGACAGGATAAAGCCTGTCATGTAGGTTTTTACGCTGCCATGGGACGCGCCGCTGTGATCGGTAGAATGACTCATTACATCGCCCCCATCAGATAAACAACAGTGAACACACAGATCCAAACCATATCCAGGAAGTGCCAGAACAGGCTCAGGCACATGATGCGGGTACGGTTAGTGCTGGTCAGGCCGCGACGGGCGATTTGCACCATCAGCACCGCCATCCAGATAAGACCAGAAGTGACGTGCAGACCGTGCGTGCCGACCAGCGCAAAGAACGCTGACAGGAAGCCGCTGCGATCCGGACCCATGCCGTTAACAATCAGGTGATGGAATTCATAGATTTCCATCCCGATAAATCCGGCACCAAACAACCAGGTCAACGCCAGCCAGGAGATAACCTGGCTTTTGTTGTTTTTGTACATGGCGATAGCCGCCATGCCGTAGGTGATGGAGCTGAACAACAGCAAGAAAGTTTCAACCAGAACGAACGGCAGTTCGAAAATGTCCTTACCTGTCGGGCCGCCTGCGGTGCCGTTCACCAGAACGGCATAGGTAGCAAACAAGATTGAGAACAGAATGCAGTCGCTCATCAGGTAGATCCAAAATCCGAAGATTTTGGTTCCGCCTGCATCGTGGTGCCCGTGTTCGTGCGCGTGGGCAGTCGCGTGCGTCAAAGTATCAGTTGCCATTTTTCAGCCCTGCCTTAGTAATCTCATCGAAATGCTGGTTTTCCAGTTTTTCGATTTCTGCCACCGGCACGTAGTAATCCACGTCCTCGTCGAAGCTTTTCACGATCCAGGTGATGATCATGCCTGCGAAGCCAACAATCGCCAGCCACCAGATATGCCAGATCATGGCGAAACCGAAGATGGTGGAGAAAGCTGCAATGACGATACCTGCACCGCTGTTTTTCGGCATATGAATTTCTTCATAGTGGTCAGGCTTTTTATACGCTTCGCCTTTCTCTTTCATTTCCCAGAATGCATCACGTTCGTGAACGTGCGGCACTACGGCAAAGTTATAGAACGGAGGCGGGGAAGAGGTTGCCCACTCCAGCGTACGGCCACCCCACGGGTCGCCAGTCAGGTCACGGTTCTGGTCGCGGTCGCGAATAGAAACGTACATCTGAATAACGAGGCAGAGAATACCCAGCGCAATCAGTACTGCACCGCTGGCTGCAATCATCAGCATGGTGTGGAACTGCGGGTCAATCTGCTGGCTCAAACGACGGGTCATGCCCATGAAGCCCAGCGCATACAGCGGCATAAAGGCAACGAAGAAGCCGATGATCCAGAACCAGAACGCGCGTTTACCCTAGGTTTCGTTCAGTTTGAAACCGAACGCTTTAGGCCACCAGTAGGTCATCCCTGCGAAGCAGCCGAAGACCACGCCGCCGATGATCACGTTATGGAAGTGCGCAATCAGGAACAGGCTGTTATGCAGAACGAAGTCCGCGCCCGGTACTGCCAGCAGCACGCCAGTCATACCGCCCACCGAGAAGGTGACGATAAAACCGATAGTCCACAGCATCGCAGAATGGAACACGATGCGGCCCTGATACATGGTGAATAGCCAGTTGAAGATCTTCACCCCGGTCGGGATGGCGATAATCATTGTGGTGATACCAAAGAAGGCGTTTACGTTCGCGCCCGCACCCATCGTAAAGAAGTGGTGCAGCCAAACGATGAACGACAGCATGGTGATGCAGACGGTTGCCCATACCAGCGAGGTATAACCAAACAGACGTTTACGCGAGAAGGTTGCCGCAATTTCGGAGAACACACCGAAAACAGGCAGGATCAGGATGTAAACTTCCGGGTGGCCCCAGGCCCAAATCAGGTTGATGTACATCATCATGTTGCCACCCATATCGTTGGTAAAGAAATGGGTGCCCAGATAGCGATCCAGGGTCAACAACGCGACGGTAACCGTCAGAATTGGGAAGGAAGCAATAATCAGTACGTTCGCGCACAGTGATGCCCAGGTAAATACTGGCATCTTGAACATGGTCATGCCCGGTGCGCGCATCTTCAGAATGGTAACGAAGAAGTTGATACCGGTAAGCGTCGTACCTATACCGGATAGCTGGAGACTCCATATCCAGTAATCAACACCGACTCCCGGACTGTACTCTATTCCCGATAGCGGTGGATAGGCCAGCCAGCCGGTCTGCGCAAATTCGCCCACACCGAGAGAAACGTTAACCAGAATCACGCCAACAACAGTAAACCAGAAGCTTAAGTTGTTGAGGAACGGGAACGCAACGTCACGCGCGCCGATCTGCAGCGGAACCACCAGGTTCATCAGACCGATAACGAAAGGCATCGCCACGAAGAAGATCATAATCACGCCGTGCGCGGTGAAGATCTGATCGTAGTGGTGAGGTGGCAGGAAGCCCGCTTCACCCGCCGAGGCAAGAGCCTGCTGGCTACGCATCATAATGGCGTCAGCAAAACCACGCAGCAACATCACAATCGCCACGATGATATACATGATACCGAGGCGTTTATGGTCGACGGAGGTCAGCCACTCTTTCCACAGGTAGGTCCACTTACCGAAGTAAGTGATCAGGCCAACGAGCGCCAGACCTCCCAAAATAATGCCAGCGATCGTAACCATGACGATAGGTTCATGGAACGGGACTGCATCAAGTGATAATTTTCCGAACATCTTTATTCTTCCTCAACCCCTTTAATGGGCGGATTCCGCGTGGCTCATGTCCATGCCTTCCATACCTTCGTGTGCACTGTGCTCACCTTCTGGCTGGGTCATGTCCATGCTCTTACCGTGAGCCATAAACTTGTTAATCACATCGGCAAACAAGTCTGGTTTCACGTTGGAGAAATATTCCACCTGGTTGTATTCGCTAGGCGCGGCCAGTTTTTCGAACGCAGCCATGTCAGACATGGTGTTCGGCGACTGTTTCGCTTTTGCGACCCATTGGTCGAATTCGGCGCGATCCGGTGTTGCAATAGCTTTGAACTTCATGCCTGAGAAGCCCGGCCCGCTGTAGCTGGCGGAGATACCGTCATAAGTACCGGGTTCGTTGGCGATCAGATGCAGGCGAGTCTGCATACCGGCCATGGCATAAATCTGGCTACCCAGACGCGGAATGAAGAAGGAGTTCATCACGGAGTTGGAGGTCACTTTGAAGTACACCGGAGTGTTCGCCGGGAAAGCGATTTCATTGTAAGCGCCCCGAGAAGTACGTAGCGTAAGGATTATTTTACAGA
>NZ_JBQZXC010000202.1:0-4158 GCF_053555815.1 Shigella sp. SIG6
AGATGCCCAAATGGTGGATTACCGAGATCGTGTGCCAGTCCGATCGCGGCTAACAGAGCAGGAACGTCGCGTTCAACGACAATCCCCGTGGGTATTTCGCCAAAGATGTGCTCCTTCATCTCGAAAGCGAGCCTCATTCCTATCCCGCGAGCAAAGTTTGCTACTTCGTGAGAATGAGTCAGCCTCGTCCGTATGCTGTCATTTTGATCTAACGGGAAAACTTGTGTTTTATCCGCAAGCCGACGAGTTGGTGCAGCAAAAAGTAATCGGTCGTAATCCCGCTCGATCTCTTGTCTTCCGCTAGCAAGGGGATGTAAAAATGCTATGTTGGTTTTTTTTAGATTATCTTTCCGACGGTTGCAGTTAAGCAATTGTTGCTATTCCATTTGATCACCTTTGTAATAATTTAATTATTAGCAAACTAACAGAGAGGCGGAGGGCGATTCTATAGGCTAAATGGCTAAATATCAGAACTGGAAAATGGTTCGCAAAACGTTCTGCAACTGAACCTATTTTTGCATAAACGCCCTAAATCCCACCTGTTTTGCCCCTTACTTAAACCATTGAACGCTTTGCGCTCTGGCATCATTTACGCTTAATACTCTTTCCAGGATTGGCGACGTGTCTGACGAGAGCGACGACAAAACAGAAGCCCCCACACCTCACCGACTAGAAAAAGCGCGGGAAGAGGGGCAAATCCCGCGTTCCCGTGAACTGACCTCACTGCTGATTTTGCTGGTGGGCGTTAGTGTTATCTGGTTTGGCGGTGTGTCGCTGGCCCGTCGATTGTCGGGCATGCTCTCCGCTGGGCTGCATTTTGATCACAGTATTATCAAAGACCCGAATCTGATCCTCGGGCAAATTATTCTGCTGATCAGAGAAGCCATGCTGGCGCTGCTACCGCTGATTAGCGGCGTGGTGCTGGTGGCGCTCATTTCTCCGGTTATGCTGGGGGGGCTGGTATTTAGCGGCAAATCCTTGCAGCCGAAGTTTTCCAAACTCAACCCGCTACCGGGCATTAAACGGATATTCTCGGCACAGACTAGCGCGGAGTTGCTTAAGGCAATTTTGAAAACCATCCTGGTTGGCAGCGTGACGGGGTTTTTTCTCTGGCATCACTGGCCGCAGATGATGCGCTTAATGGCCGAGTCACCGATTACCGCCATGGGTAATGCGATGGATTTGGTAGGGCTATGCGCACTGCTGGTGGTGCTTGGTGTCATTCCAATGGTGGGATTTGACGTCTTTTTCCAAATCTTCAGCCACCTGAAAAAGCTGCGAATGTCGCGGCAGGATATTCGTGATGAGTTCAAACAAAGCGAAGGCGACCCCCATGTTAAAGGACGGATCTGTCAGATGCAGCGAGCTGCCGCACGGCGTCGGATGATGGCCGATGTGCCGAAAGCGGATGTCATTGTCAATAACCCGAACCACTATTCGGTAGCGCTGCAGTATGACGAAAACAAAATGAGCGCACCGAAAGTGGTCGCTAAAGGTGCAGGGCTGGTCGTGCTGCGCATTCGTGAAATTGGCGCTGAAAATAACGTCCCGACGCTTGAAGCGCCGCCGCTGGCGCGAGCGCTGTATCGACATGCGGAGATTGGTCAACAAATCCCGGGTCAACTGTACGCCGCGGTGGCGGAAGTGCTGGCCTGGGTCTGGCAACTGAAACGCTGGCGTCTGGCTGGTGGACTGCGCCCTGTACACCTACTCATCTTCCGGTACCGGAAGCCCTGGATTTTATTAACGAGAAACCGACCCATGAGTAATCTGGCCGCGATGCTGCGCCTGCCCGCAAACCTGAAATCGACATAATGGCAGATCCTTGCTGGACCGATTTTGATCCTGTTGATCTTGTCGATGATGGTGCTGCCACTGCCCGCATTCATACTCGACCTCAATATTGCCTTGTCGATCATGGTGTTGCTGGTGGCGATGTTTACCCAGCGCACGCTTGAGTTTGCTGCGTTTCCGACCATTCTGTTGTTTACTACGTTGTTGCGTCTGGCACTTAACGTGGCTTCAACCCGTATCATTTTGATGGAAGGGCATACCGGCGCGGCGGCTGGGAAGGTGGTCGAAGCGTTCGGTCACTTCCTCGTTGGTGGCAATTTCGCTATCGGTATCGTGGTGTTTGTCATTCTCGTGATCATCAACTTTATGGTCATTACCAAAGGTGCCGGGCGTATCGCAGAAGTGGGTGCGCGCTTTGTTCTCGATGGTATGCCGGGTAAGCAGATGGCGATTGACGCCGACCTTAACGCTGGATTGATTGGTGAAGATGAGGCGAAAAAACGCCGCTCCGAAGTGACTCAGGAAGCCGATTTTTACGGCTCAATGGACGGGGCAAGTAAGTTTGTTCGCGGCGATGCCATTGCCGGGATCCTCATCATGGTCATTAACGTTGTCGGCGGGTTGCTGGTCGGCGTGCTGCAACTGGCATGAGCATGGGACACGCGGCGGAAAGTTATACGCTATTGACCATTGGCGACGGTCTGGTGGCACAAATTCCGGCGCTGGTGATTTCTACCGCCGCGGGGGGCATCGTTACGCGTGTCAGCACCGATCAGGATGTTGGCGAGCAGATGGTGAATCAGCTTTTCAGTAACCCAAGCGTTATGTTGTTAAGCGCCGCCGTGCTCGGTTTACTCGGCCTGGTGCCTGGAATGCCGAACCTGGTATTTTTGCTGTTCACTGCCGGATTGCTGGGGCTGGCCTGGTGGATACGCGGACGCGAACAAAAAGCGCCTGCCGAACCCAAACCGGTAAAAATGGCAGAGAATAATACCGTTGTCGAAGCGACGTGGAACGATGTACAACTGGAAGATTCTCTGGGAATGGAAGTGGGTTATCGACTGATCCCGATGGTCGATTTCCAGCAGGATGGTGAGTTGTTGGGCCGTATACGCAGTATCCGCAAGAAATTTGCCCAGGAGATGGGATTTCTGCCGCCAGTGGTGCACATTCGCGACAATATGGATCTGCAACCTGCCCGCTATCGCATTTTGATGAAAGGCGTGGAGATTGGCAGTGGTGATGCTTATCCGGGGCGCTGGCTGGCGATTAACCCTGGAACCGCTGCCGGGACGTTACCTGGTGAGGCGACCGTCGATCCGGCATTTGGCCTGAATGCTATCTGGATTGAAAGTGCGCTAAAAGAACAGGCGCAGATTCAGGGGTACACAGTGGTTGAGGCCAGCACGGTGGTAGCAACGCATCTTAACCACCTCATTAGCCAGCATGCCGCAGAGCTGTTTGGTCGTCAGGAGGCGCAACAGCTGTTGGATCGCGTCGCCCAGGAGATGCCAAAGCTGACGGAAGATCTCGTTCCTGGCGTCGTCACGCTCACCACACTGCATAAAGTGCTGCAAAATCTCCTCGATGAAAAAGTACCGATTCGCGATATGCGCACCATTCTCGAAACGCTGGCGGAACATGCGCCCATCCAAAGCGATCCACATGAATTAACCGCCGCCGTGCGCGTGGCGTTGGGACGGGCGATTACCCAGCAGTGGTTTCCTGGCAAAGATGAAGTCCATGTTATTGGCCTCGATACACCGCTGGAACGTTTGTTACTACAGGCGCTGCAGGGCGGGGGAGGACTGGAGCCAGGGCTGGCGGATCGTTTACTGGCGCAAACTCAGGAAGCGCTATCCCGTCAGGAGATGATGGGTGCGCCGCCAGTATTGTTGGTGAACCACGCGCTGCGACCATTATTGTCTCGCTTCCTGCGCCGCAGCTTGCCGCAGTTAGTGGTCCTGTCGAATCTGGAACTGTCTGATAACCGACATATCCGCATGACGGCGACAATTGGCGGTAAATGATGAGAA
Organism: Shigella sp. SIG6; assembly: GCF_053555815.1. NCBI lineage: Bacteria > Pseudomonadati > Pseudomonadota > Gammaproteobacteria > Enterobacterales > Enterobacteriaceae > Shigella > Shigella sp. SIG6. The sequence goes on from NZ_JBQZXC010000202.1 coordinate 3,831, forward strand.
CCTTATTAGCGATATTATTGTTTCCGCTGCTGGTGCAAGCCGCCGGGGAGGGGATGTGGCAGGCAAGTAGTGTCGGAATTACGCTAAATCATCGCGGTGAGTCGATGTCGTCTGCACCTCTTTCTGCGCGACAACCTGCTTCAGGATTGATGACGCTGGTGGCGTGGCGTTATCAGCTTATCGGCCCGACACCTGCAGGACTGCGGGTTCGCTTGTGTTCGCAATCTCGTTGTGTCGAATTAGAGGGGCAGAGCGGTACCACCGTGGCCTTTTCCGGTATAGCGGCAGCAGAACCGTTGCGATTTATCTGGGAAGTGCCAGGCGGTGG
>NZ_JBQZXC010000203.1:0-4082 GCF_053555815.1 Shigella sp. SIG6
TATCAATCATCTGTTCTCCAATGACTAGTCTAAAAACTAGTATTAAGACTATCACTTAAATAAGTGATACTGGTTGTCTGGAGATTCAGGGGGCCAGTCTAATGAGTTCAGTAATATAAGCGAACTGAAGGATGCTGTTACGGAATATATTGAATACTACAACAGCAGAAGAATTAGCCTGAAATTAAAAGGTCTGACTCCAAATGAATATCGGAATCAGACCTATATGCCTCGTGTTTAACTGTCCAACTTTTTGGGGTCAGTACAAACCGAGGCCAACGAATGAACCAAGCAATTCAGATGTTAGCCTCTTACCCGCCATCCGGCAAGGAGAAAGGCTATGAAGCGCAACCCTCTGGTGGTGTGTCTGCTCATTATCTGCATTACGATTCTGGCATTCACACTCCTGACCCGACAAACGCTCTACGAACTGCGGTTCCGGGACGGTGATAAGGAGGTTGCTGCGCTCATGGCCTGCACGTCCAGGTAAGGGCAAGCGCGGGGATTTTCCCCGCGCATCTGACTAGCAGATTCATTTTCTCATGGCACCCCTTTTACACTTCAGTTAGTGCATGTTTTTTTCGATGCACTAATAGAACCATCATTACAGACAAATTTGCCGCCTGCCGTACAGTGTGAGATCCCCCCTTTCGAACCAGAACAGGGTTTGCGCCCGGCATCGGCATAAAAGGAAACAAGCGTTCCCATAAACAAAATAAGTGCCAGTTTTTTCATATAACCTCCATGGTTTATCGAATCTTATGTGCGATTTGAACGTTATACGCTGGTTTATTTTGATACCGTTGATGAGATCAAAGATCGGGTGAATTGATTAAAAATAAGCCAGATGGACGTATGGGCAAGGATTATGGTTTTATTTGTCATACAAATAAATATAATAGGCGCTTCCGATGTAGACCCGTATTCTTCGCCTGTACCACGGGTCGGTTTTAGTACAGGCGTTTTCTTTAAATATCCTTCAGGAACGTTTACGCGGCATCATGCGTAGAAGTGTGTTGTCCTTCCAGAAATAGTGGTGTGCCAGTGCAGCCGCAGCGTGCAACCCGATGACAAAATATCCCAGATTCGCCAGCGTCTCATGCCACGACTTTAAGCTATCAACCCGTTCGAAATTGGCCTCTGAAGCGTAAGGCATCGTCAAACCAAACGCAAACCACGGGTTGCCCCGGTTATACATCATCACCAAACCAATCACTGGCAGCGCAATAAACAGGAGATAAATCACCAAATGTCCCAAATGCGCCAGTCCCGTCATCATCGGTTTCGGCTTAGGTATAATCGGCGGGGTTGGGTATTTCAGTCTTAACAAAAGACGAACCACCATCAGCACGAGAATTGAGATGCCACAGGAAACATGAATCATGTTGATGAGCGGCCGATCGCTACGTGGGAAGAAACCACGAAACTCCATTGCGCAATACGCTGCGATAACCAGCAAAAAGACCAGCCAGTGAATGCTGATTTGTAACCTTGAGTATTTATTTTCCATAACATTTCCTGCTTTAACATAATTTTCCGTTAAAATAACGGGCTTTTCTCAAAATTTCATTAAATATTGTTCACCCGTTTTCAGTACGTTACGTTTCACTGTAAGAATGGAGATTGCCCATCCCACAATCCTGGTCTAAGCCTGGAAAGGATCAATTTTCATCCGAACGTTCCTGACAGGAGAAAACCATGAGTAAAGTTGGTATTAACGGTTTTGGTCGTATCGGTCGACTGGTGTTGCGTCGTTTACTTGAAGTCAAAAGCAACATAGACGTTGTCGCTATTAATGATCTTACTTCCCCAAAAATTCTCGCCTATCTGCTGAAACATGATTCAAACTATGGTCCGTTCCCCTGGAGCGTTGATTTTACGGAAGATTCACTTATCGTTGATGGGAAAAGTATCGCGGTTTACGCCGAAAAAGAGGCTAAAAATATTCCGTGGAAAGCGAAAGGGGCAGAAATCATTGTCGAATGTACTGGCTTTTATACCTCCGCCGATAAATCGCAGGCGCATCTTGATGCTGGTGCGAAGAAGGTGTTGATTTCCGCTCCTGCCGGTGAAATGAAAACCATCGTTTATAACGTTAATGACGACACTCTGGATGGCAACGACACCATTGTTTCCGTGGCGTCATGCACCACTAACTGCCTTGCGCCGATGGCCAAAGCCTTGCATGACAGTTTCGGGATAGAAGTCGGCACGATGACGACCATTCATGCCTATACTGGCACCCAGTCACTGGTGGATGGCCCGCGTGGTAAAGATTTACGTGCTTCACGCGCAGCGGCAGAAAATATCATTCCCCACACTACGGGGGCGGCAAAAGCCATTGGTCTGGTGATCCCGGAACTGAGCGGCAAACTGAAAGGTCATGCGCAACGCGTGCCGGTGAAAACAGGTTCGGTCACTGAGCTGGTGTCCATTCTCGGAAAAAAAGTGACTGCCGAAGAGGTGAATAACGCACTTAAACAAGCAACCACCAATAACGAGTCATTTGGTTATACCGATGAAGAAATAGTCTCTTCCGATATCATTGGCAGCCATTTCGGTTCAGTGTTTGATGCCACGCAAACGGAAATTACCGCCGTGGGCGATTTACAACTGGTGAAAACGGTCGCCTGGTACGATAACGAATATGGCTTCGTCACGCAGCTTATTCGCACCCTCGAAAAATTCGCTAAACTCTGACGCGCACAGGCGGAGGAAAAAACCTCCGCCTCTTTCACTCATTAAGACTGTAAATAAACCACCTGGGTCTGCAGATATTCATGCAGGCCATGTTTACCATCTGCGCCGCCAATACCGGATTTACGCCATCCGGCGTGGAAACCTTGCATAGCTTCGAAGTTTTCACGGTTGATGTAAGTTTCACCAAACTTCAGCCCTTTAATGGCTTTCATCGCGACGTTCAGATTTTGGGTATAGATTGATGAGGTCAGGCCGTAATCACTGTCATTAGCCATTGAGATAGCATCTTCCAGCGTGTCAAATGCGACAACTGGCAGCACCGGGCCAAAGGTTTCCTCATGCATAATCGACATTTCCTGGCGAACATCCAGCAGCAATGTCGGCGGATAATAATATCCTTTCCCCTCTACCGCTTTGCCACCCAACGCCACTCTCGCCCCTTCTTCTACTGCGCGCGCCACTTTTTGCTCAACCCTTTCCAGCGCCGCGGCGTTAATCAACGGCCCCATCGCAATGTCGTTGCGTTCAGCGGGGTTACCAAATTGAACCGCCTGCAACGCTTCACCCAGCCGATTGACGAACTGATCATAAATGCCTTTCTGTACATAAACACGTTCTGCACAGTTACACACTTGCCCACTATTAATGACGCGTGAATCAACGATGGCTTTGACTGCCAGTTCAAGATCGGCATCGTCCATTACGATAGCCGGTGCTTTACCACCCAATTCCAGACACACTTTGGTGATGTTTTTCGCCGCAGTCGCCATGATCTTCTCACCTGCAGAGACGCTGCCTGTCATACTGACCATTGCGACCTTTGGGTTACCCGCCAGTTCTTGCCCAACGGTTTCACCACGCCCCAGTACAAGGTTAAACACGCCGCGCGGAAGGCCTATTTCATCGACGATTTTGGCGAATGCAATCGCATTGTTTGGCGTAAATTCACTGGGTTTAATGACGATGGTATTACCGGTCAAAAGAGCGGGAGCCATTTTGCGGGCAATGAGGAAGAACGGAAAGTTCCACGGCAGAATGCCGGTAGTCACACCAAGCGCACGTTTAAACAGAAGAATATTTTCTCCTGGACGATCGCTTTGAATAATCTCGCCCTCGTAACGCCGTGCCCACTCCGCCATGTAATCGATATAGTCGGCAGTAAAAGCCACTTCGACTTCAGCTAACTGCTGGATCTTGCCCCCTTCTTCAACAATCAGCGCACTGATTTCACTGGCGCGTTCGCGGATCCCGGCGGAGATTTTGCGCAACCAACTGGCGCGTTCAATAGCAGGCAACGCTTCCCATTCTGGTTGTGCACGTTCTGCTGCATCGATTGCCTTACGGGCATCCTCGGCCTGACCATCGGGTATGCGGGAAATGAC
>NZ_JBQZXC010000204.1:0-4046 GCF_053555815.1 Shigella sp. SIG6
GCACCTTAAAATCACCATCATACACTAAATCAGTAAGTTGGCAGCATTACCCACGCTTTGTACCGAAATTGCAATCAGCAAGGCGTAAAACATGCGATTATTTTTCGCGATATACATATCGCGAAAACCACCAGTCAGGCAAAAACGCCCACGCTGCATGACAAATCCCAGCAGAGCACCACAAATTAGCCCGCTTAATATCATTGAAAACATAAATTAATTAACCAGATGAATGTTAATGGGGAAATTTTTCATGACTGGTGGAATGCAGACCAATAACCAAATTCTCTAAATTAGAACAAATGGTTATTAATGAGGATTTCGATAAAAAAGAATAAAAAAACCGGAGCCAAATGTTCATTCGACTCCGGTTTATTATTAGAAAAGATGATTATGCTACGTCTTCGTACTGCGGAACCGGATTACGGAAGCTCTTGGTGACGCAAGCCAGGTAAATCAGACCGATAGCAGCCCAGATCAGACCCAGAACCATTGAGCTTTCTTCCAGGTTAACCCACAGCGCACCAACGGTCAGCGCACCACACATCGGCAGGAACAGATACTGGAAGTGATCTTTCAGCGTCTTGTTACGCTTCTCACGGATCCAGAACTGCGAGATGACCGACAGGTTAACAAAGGTGAACGCCACCAGCGCACCAAAGTTAATCAGCGCCGTTGCCATTACCAGGTCGAAGTTGATTGCCAGCAGGGCAATCGCGCCAACCAGGATGATGTTCATCGCCGGAGTACGCCATTTCGGGTGTACATAACCGAAGAAGCTTTTCGGGAACACGCCGTCACGACCCATTACGTACATCAGACGCGCTACGCCTGCGTGCGCCGCCATACCGGACGCCAGTACGGTAATGGTGGAGAAGATCAGCGCGCCAACCTGGAACGCTTTACCCGCAACGTACAGCATGATTTCAGGCTGTGACGCATCCGGATCTTTAAAGCGAGAGATATCCGGGAAGTACAGCTGCAGGAAGTAAGTTGCAAAGATGAAGATCATGCCGCCAATCAGCGCGGTCAGGAAAATCGCACGCGGGATCACGCGCTCTGCATCTTTGGTTTCTTCCGACAGATTGCTGATGCCGTCAAAGCCGGTAAAGGAGAAGCACAGGATTGTCGCCCCGGTAATCATCGGGATAACATGCGCATCGCCAGACCAGAACGGACGCGTGCTCGCCAGCGTACCAGCGCCTTCACCTTCAAATACGCCATAAACAACCATGCCCAGAATCACCGCGATCAGCACTACCTGCAACACGACGATTACAGTGTTGAAGTTCGCTACGGATTTCAGACTACGCAGGTTAAAGGCGGTCATAAAGGCCACCAGCGCCACCACAAACATCCACGATGGAATGGAAGGCACCAGAGCTTCAAAATAGATTTTCGCCAGCAGAATGTTGATCATCGGCGCGAACAGATAGTCGAGCAGAGAAGACCAACCCACCATAAAGCCGACAGTCGGGCTAATGGATTTCTGGGCGTAAGTGTATGCAGAGCCAGCAGAAGGATAGCGGCGAACCAGCTTCCCGTAGCTCAGAGCCGTAAACAGGATCGCAATCAATGCGAACGCATAGGCTGTCGGCACATGACCATCCGTGAGGCCTGAAACGATACCAAATGTATCAAACAGCGTCATCGGCTGCATATAGGCTAGACCCATCATTACAACCGGAACTAACGTAAGCGTTTTACGCAATTCCACGCGAGAGGTGTTTGGAGTAACGTTATGCGACATGGTTATTCTCCTTTACGGTGATAACCGTCGCGTAAGCAAAAAATTGCCCCATTTTTTTGGATTCCTCAGCGACAACAACTGTCGATTTTTAGTAAATATCTATCCGGTACGAAGCCCGGCCTCTTGGTATGAATGATTGGTTTGAAGCAAAAAATAACCGACGCTAATTAAACGTCGGTTTTTAGTCATTTTTTGACAGCGGCGCATTGTGCCTAAATGGGGGGGAAATGACAAGAGAATGAGAGGCTTGTCATAATAATTTTTCTTTAAATGGCTGATTTTCCGTCATCAGATTTTGCATAAACACCGGCGATCGCACTATTTGCTAAAATTTCATCTCGCCACCAGCCGCTGGCAAGCCCTGCGGTCTGTTCATTCCAGCCAATCCAGACAGGTTCAAAGAGAGTTTGGGCGACCACTTTCTTCTCGATTAACGCGCCACTATCGAGAAAACGTTGCGCCAGATACCGTGGTAAATAGCCGCAGCCAAGGCCGCTAATTTGCAGCTCCAGTTTGGTTTTAAAATCGAAAACGGTAATGGCTTCTTGTTCGTCGAGAAGTTGTGAGGCCGTAGAAGCGCCTGCCTGCGCAGTGTCCCCCACCACAATCGCCCGATATCGTTTAATGATACGACGGTTTAACGGTTCTTCTTCCTGGGCTAACGGATGATGAGGCGCGACCGCAAAGACTTGTTCAAGATCGCCCAACCGCGAGAAACCAAACTCACTGGAAGATGGTGGCTCATGCATCGCGCCAACGATAATATCCGCTCGCCCCTGAGTCAGGGCATCCTAGGAACCACCGAGTACGCCATTGATAAACTTCAGGCGCGTCACGCTATGATGTTGATAAAAAGCTTCAATGAGAGGCGCAAGCAGAGAAAAAGGAAACGTGTCGTCCACGCCAATCACCAGCTCGTTTTCCCAGCCTTCATGCAGTTTGATGGCCTGCTTTTCCAGTTCTCGCACGGTATGCAGAACTTCCCGCCCTTTCTCTAATAACATTTTTCCGGTGAGGGTGAATTTAGCGCGGTGTCCGCTACGATCAAGCAATTGAATATTTAGGTCGCTTTCCAGCTTGTGAACGGTGTAACTCAGAGCGGACGGCGTCTTGTAGAGTTTGGCTGACGCCGCCGCAAAACTGCCCTCTTTTTCTATGGCATCGAGGATCATCAACACATCCAGCAGTGGTTTCATACACGCCCCCTTGCAGTGCATGCGGCGTCCTGCTGGCGTGATCGTTTACTCCAGCGGCATTACCAGCGGATCGGGATACTGGTATTCAAATCCCAGTTCATTACAAATCCGACTGCCATCAATAATCTTACCTTTGCCGCTGTCCAGACTATTTCTGAACTGCGGAGGTTGCAGCCCCAGTAAACGGGCCATCTGCGGATAGAAAACATTACGCGCAGGGTGAGCTGGCGCACATATATTATAGATGTGTCCGCCTTTAGGTGCCTGTAACAACAGAGTGATAGCGCCAATAACATCTTCTAAATGGACTAAATTAACACCATGTTCACCATCAGGGGCGGTTTTTCCGGCAAAGAAGCGTCCCGGATGACGTCCCGGTCCGACCAGGCCCGCAAGACGCAGAATATCGACCGAAGTACCGGGTAAATTGTGCAGCCAGTCTTCGAGTTCTTCTAATACTCGTCCACTGTTGGTTACCGGATTACGCGGGGTAGTTTCTTTAACCGTGCCTTGCGCGTCGCCATAGACAGATGTTGAGCTGGTAAAAATAATTCGGGGAATACGATGGGCCAGCGCGCTATCCACTAACTCTTGTACCGCTTGTAAATAGAACTCATCGCCGGGGCCGCTACGACGTGCCGGAAGCGTAATGACCAGCGCATCGGCATCCATAAGGGCATCCAGATCGTCAGAATCGCAAACTAACTCAGGCTCCATGCGAAGCAGATAGCTATCAATGCCACTCATTCGGGCCGCTTCGACACCATCTTGTGTGGTTTTACTCCCGGTGACTTGCCAGCCTCGCGCTGAAAGTGACATCGCCAGCGGCATACCTAACCACCCTAACCCGACAATTGCGACCTTTTTCATCCGTTATCTCCTGATACACCTTAGATCTATAAGGTTACGCTAGCGTATCAAAACTGACAATTCATTCTATGAATGAATCTGTTCAATAATGATAACGACATGCTGCAATGAGCAGTGAATCATCAGTAACCGCGTATACCAGACGGTGCTCCTCTGTAATGCGTCGGGACCAGAAACCTGACAAATTATGTTTCAGGGGTTCTGGTTTCCCCTTACCTTCAAATGGTGTT
>NZ_JBQZXC010000205.1:0-3986 GCF_053555815.1 Shigella sp. SIG6
GCTAAATGCAGTTAAAATTTTTAACGACCAGCCCCCCAAAATCGTCGCTTCCATTTTCCGGAGTAATAATGATGCATGAATTATCAAGTATGAAGGCATTTGTCATACTGGCAGAGTCCAGTTCATTTAACAATGCCGCTAAATTACTCAATATTACGCAACCTGCATTAACGCGAAGAATAAAAAAGATGGAGGAAGATTTACATATTCAACTATTTGAGCGTACAACTCGCAAGGTTACGTTAACAAAAGCAGGAAAAAGGTTGCTCCCGGAGGCGCGGGAATTAATAAAGAAATTCGATGAAACGCTTTTTAATATTCGTGATATGAATGCTTATCATCGTGGTATGGTGACATTAGCGTGTATTCCGACCGCAGTATTTTATTTTTTACCGCTGGCAATCGGTAAATTTAATGAGCTGTATCCCAATATTAAAGTGCGGATTCTGGAACAAGGCACGAATAATTGCATGGAATCGGTGCTGTGTAACGAATCAGACTTTGGCATAAACATGAACAACGTCACAAATTCATCCATTGATTTTACCCCACTGGTCAACGAGCCATTCGTGCTGGCCTGTCGGCGTGACCATCCATTGGCCAAAAAGTAGCTTGTAGAATGGCAGGAGTTAGTGGGTTACAAAATGATTGGCGTACGTTCCTCCAGCGGCAACCGATTGTTGATAGAACAACAGCTAGCCGACAAGCCCTGGAAGCTGGACTGGTTTTACGAAGTGCGTCATCTTTCGACGTCATTAGGACTAGTGGAGGCAGGACTGGGGATTTCGGCGCTTCCTGGTCTGGCAATGCCCCATGCGCCCTATTCTTCGATTATTGGTATCCCACTGGTGGAACCCGTTATACGTCGGACATTGGGGATTATTCGCCGCAAAGATGCCGTGCTTTCTCCGGCAGCTGAACGCTTTTTTGCCTTGCTGATTAATTTGTGGACTAACGATAAAGACAATTTGTGGACCAATATCGTCGAACGCCAGAGACATGCGTTACAGGAGATAAGTTAATACACCGGCGCAGGAGAGACTGCGCCGGTTAAATCAGCGGTTAGTGTGCGTTAACCACCACCCACATTGGTCCCTGCCCGACCGCATAGCAGCCTTTTTCATGCAGTAGCCCCTGCTCGCCAACAATTTCGTATACCGAGATGTGGTGAGATTTTTGCCCAGCGGCAATCAGATACTTGCCGCTGTAATCAACATTGAAGCCGCGCGGCTGGGTTTCCGTTGGCTGGAAGCCTTCTTTACTCAACACGCTGCCATCTTCCGAAACGCTGAAAACGGTAATCAGACTGGCGGTACGGTCGCAGGCGTATAAATGGCGACCATCCGGGGTGATATGAATATCAGCCGCCCAACGGGTGTCGGAGAAGTTTTCCGGCATCATATCCAGCGTCTGGACACATTCGATATTGCCGTGCGGATCTTTCAGTTCCCAGACATCCACTGAGCTGTTTAACTCATTGACGCAATACGCATATTGTTCGTTTGGATGGAATACCATATGACGCGGGCCGGCCCCTTCAACGGTAGTCACTTCCGCAGGGTCCTGCGCCACCAGATGACCATCATCGCTGACCGTAAACAGGTAAATGCGATCCTGCTTTAATGCCGGAACCCACAGCGTACGGTTGTCCGGTGAGATATTGGCGGAATGGCAACCGTCCAGCCCCTCGACCACATCGACGACGCCCACTGGCAGGCCATCTTCCAGACGCGTTACGCTCACGTTACCCGCATTGTAAGAACCTACAAAGACAAACTGCCCCTGGTGATCGGTGGAAATATGCGTCGGACTACCCGGCAGCACAGACTCTGCGGCAAAGGTCAGTGCGCCATCGTCCGGGGCAATACGATACGCCAGGACGCGAAACTCAGGGCGAACACCAACATAGAGATAACGTTTGTCCGGGCTGACCACCATCGGCTGCACCTGCCCCGGCACATCGACAACCTGTGTCAGCGTCAGTGCGCCTTCATGATTCAGGTTCCAGACGTGAATTTGCTGGCTCTCAGGGCTGGCGATATAAACTGTTTGCTTCATGAACACACCTCAAAAATGATAAATTCCTTATCTTTCATACATATAACAACACTTACTGGATAAAAAACAGACAACAAAACACGATAAAATACAATATCGCACATCAATTAAATCAATAAGTTAGCACTCCATTTCGAATGGCATATTACTAAAATATTAGTCACCGACACGAATTTGACAATGCCACAGATATTTTCGCGACTATTCAGGGAGTATGACTCTCCCCGCTTTTGTTTACCTGTATCAACGACCGTAAACACTATGCCATAACAACTTCTGGCCAACTTCCCATTCGCTCAACAATCAACTCACTTCCGGCACAAATAAACGCATTACGTTGTAGATCGGTATTCTGGTCATTTGTTGATACGCGTACATAGCCAATAAGCATGGTAAATCCCCCTGTTAACAAGACACTGCGTCAAAAGTCGGGGGGGAGAATTGGGTGATCTCCTTCCATGGGAATACACAGTCATTATAAAATAGAATGTACTGTTTTTTTAAAGAAAAAAACAGTACATTGAGATATGATTTTGATCATTACTAAATCCTTTGCTGAAGTTACTATGTATATAAGCTTATTTTATACATGATTATTAGCAACAAATATTACCAAGTCAAGTAGTCAGGCTGGCTAAAATAGTTGGAGATGTTGTAGTATCTTACTCAAGACTAATGTCTTCTGGTATAAATCCTCTGCATTGTGAATATGTAAAACATCAAAAAAAGATGAACCAAATATACGAAAAAAGCAAATATACTTACCAGGGTAGAAAGCATGATATAACACTCATTCCCTTATGGCGAATATTCTGAAACACCCTCCTCATTAGGAGAGATACATTAAATACAATTTATTCACAATCTAATTCCATATCCATATGCGAGAAATTAATATGCTCAGAAATATTTCATCCTGTTTATTTCCACATATCAGCACAATTACATCCCCCAACCATTATTTGTCCGAATGGGATGATTGGGAGAAACAGGGGTTACCGGAAGAACAGCGTACTGAGGCGGTAAGAAGACTTCGTGCATGTCTTACCTCTAAGGGGCATAAACTGGACCTGCGAGCCTTGGCGCTTTCCTCGTTACCTGTACTCCCTGCTTGCATTAAAAAGCTTGATGTGAGCTGTAATAAATTAACCATCCTTACTGATTTACCTGAAAATATTAAAGAACTTATTGCAAGAGATAATTTCTTAACACATATATCTGCATTACCACATTATCTAATAACTTTGGATGTGTCCGAAAATCAATTAGAGAATCTGCCGTTATTACCAGACTCCATCAAATCACTAAGCGCAGAGTATAATAGGTTATCCACACTGCCTTCATTACCCTTGAATTTAAAAAAACTTGAGGTTAGGAACAACGAACTGCAAACTCTTCCATCTCTGCCTTCTAATCTTAAGATACTTAAGGTTGCGCACAACCATCTTACTGAACTGCCCCCTTTACTTAGGAGACTGCAACTTCTTTTTGCATATAGCAATAGATTAAGCAACTTACCAAACATCCAAGAAAATATTATCATGAGAAGATTTTTTTATTTTGAAAACAACCAAATAACTACAATCCCGACAAATCTTTTTCGTTTAGATCCTCATATAACTATTGAGATTGCAAATAACCCCTTATCAGATCAAACTCTGCTATTCTTAATACAGCAAACTTCGGTTCCAAATTTTAACGGGCCTCAGTTTCGTATTTCCCTGTCAGACCAAAACAGACTGTTTTTACGCCAGATGTTGCCGCAAAATTTACATTCGCGCCATATCAGAGTCATCACTGAAGGGGGGCAGAACTTTCAGATCCCCCCTCTTCCCGAAACTGTGGCAGCCTGGTTTCCTGAAGCAGATCGTCGGGAGGTTTCTACACAATGGACTTCTTTTTCCACCGAGGAGAATTCCCGGGCATTC
>NZ_JBQZXC010000206.1:0-3827 GCF_053555815.1 Shigella sp. SIG6
ATTATCTTACTCCTTACCTGTTCCACAGCGTGCCATCTTCCAGACGTGCGACTGGTAGATAAGCAGGTTCATAGGGATATTTCGCCGCCAGCTTTTCATCGAATTCGATACCAAGACCCGGTTTGTCTCCCGGATGCATATAGCCGTTATCGAAAGTCCAGTTGTGCGGGAAGACTTCGAGCATTTGTTCGGAATAACCCATGTATTCCTGGACACCGAAATTGGGGACCCACAGATCAAAGTGCAGCGCCGCAGCCATGCAGACTGGTGACAAATCGGAAGGACCGTGTGAGCCAGTACGTACCTGATACAGCGAAGCAAAATCGGCAATCCGGCGCATACTGGTAATTCCGCCTGCATGGGTCAGCGTGGTGCGGATATAATCGATGAGTTGCTCTTCAATCAGTTGTTTGCAGTCCCAGATGCTGTTGAAGACTTCACCCACTGCGATGGGTGTGACGGTATGTTGGCGAATGAGACGGAAGCATTCCTGGTTTTCCGCTGGCGTCAGGTCTTCCATCCAGAACATGCGATAATCTTCAATGCTTTTACCAAAGCGCGCCGCTTCAATAGGCGTTAAGCGATGGTGCATGTCATGCAGCAAATGTTCATTAAAACCAAACTTGTTACGTACCGCGTCAAACAATTTCGGCATGAAATCGAGGTATTTCTCCGTCGACCACAGCTGCTCTTCCGGCCACTGTCCTTTGGTTGCGGGTTCATAAGCCAGACCTTTACCTTTCGACATGCCGTAGGTGGTTTTCATACCAGGGATTCCGCACTGCACGCGGATGGCTTTGAATCCCAGCTCCTGATGACGGGCATAATCATCCAGAGCTTCATCAATACTGTGACCGGTGGTATGGCAATAAACCATCACCCCTTCACGAGACGCGCCGCCGAGTAACTGGTAAAGCGGCATGTTGGCAGCTTTGGCTTTAATATCCCACAGCGCCATATCAACCGCTGAAATGGCCGACATCGTAACCGGACCGCGACGCCAGTAAGCACCTTTATAGAAAAACTGCCAGATATCTTCGATACGGTGCGCATCGCGACCAATAAGCCGCGGACAAAGATGATCCTGCAAATAAGAGGCCACGGAAAGCTCACGTCCATTGAGGGTGGCATCCCCAAGGCCCGTAATACCGTCCTCAGTGGTGATTTTTAATGTGACGAAATTACGCCCCGGACAGGTAACAAAAACTTCAGCCTTTACGATCTTCATGTTCGATTCCTTGCATCGCTTGTCGTGATGCATGAAATCTACGCAACCGAGCTACTGCCATACAAGTATGAAGATCGAAAAAAGCCGGAGTGATCACAAAAAAAGGCGTATATTTGCGCTGTGAATGGTTGACAAAAGATGAAATAGAATACCTTTTGTCAGCTGACACTTCCTCGTATCTTATTGATAAAATGGATTTATGTTCCTACGTGCGCCCCCAGCCCGCAACAATGATCAACATTCCGCAAAGCGCAATCAACGCACCCGTCCAGTCATAAAGACTTAGTTTCACGCCATCCACAACGCGCAGCCACATCAATGCCGTGCAGACATAAACGCCACCATAAGCCGCGTAAACACGCCCACTCGCCGCAGGATGCAACGTTAACAACCAGACAAACAGCGCCAGTGAAATCCCCGCCGGAAGCAACAGCCAGATACTGGCGTTTCGTTTTAACCACAACCAGGGCAGAAAGCATCCAATAATTTCACACAGCGCAGTAGCAAAAAATAGTAACGTTGTTTTAATCATCTTTGTCACTTATTGACATCATGTATAGTTATAGGGCGACATAATATCATCAATATAAACATCCTCCTGGTACGTTTTGCGTTCGCAGTGGATGGTGTAGAATCACCTTTAATCATTCATACAGGGAATGAATTATGAAAATCACTCTCAGCAAACGAATCGGCCTGCTCGCTTTTCTGCTGCCTTGCGCACTGGCATTGAGCACAACTGTTCATGCCGAAACTAACAAACTGGTGATTGAGTCTGGCGACAGTGCACAAAGCCGCCAGCACGCCGCTATGGAAAAAGAGCAATGGAATGACACGCGCAATCTGCGCCAGAAAGTGAATAAACGCACTGAAAAAGAGTGGGATAAAGCCGACGCCGCTTTTGATAACCGCGATAAATGTGAGCAAAGCGCCAACATCAATGCCTACTGGGAGCCCAATACTTTGCGCTGCCTGGACCGTCGAACTGGCCGCGTTATTACCCCCTAACCTGTTATTGATTTAAGGAATGTAAGGACACGTTATGCCAAGCGCCCACAGTTAAGCTACGCCCGCTGGAGCGTGAAGATTTACGCTATGTACATCAACTCGACAATAACGCCAGTGTGATGCGTTACTGGTTTGAGGAACCCTACGAAGCCTTTGTTGAACTCTCTGATCTGTATGATAAGCGCATATTCACGATCAGAGCGAACGGCGCTTTGTGGTGGAATGTGACGGCGAAAAAGCCGGTCTGGTGGAGCTGGTGGAAATTAACCATGTTCATCGCCGGGCAGAATTTCAGATAATTATCTCCCCGGAGTATCAGGGGAAAGGTCTGGCAACCCGTGCCGCCAAATTAGCAATGGACTATGGCTTCACCGTTCTCAATCTCTATAAGCTGTATCTGATCGTCGATAAAGAGAATGAAAAAGCGATTCACATTTACCGCAAGCTTGGCTTTACGGTTGAAGGTGAATTGATGCATGAGTTTTTTATTAATGGTCAATATCGTAATGCCATTCGCATGTGTATATTCCAGCATCAGTATCTGGCAGAGCACAAAACACCGGGTCAGACTCTCCTGAAGCCGACCGCACAATAGCATTAATAATAATCGATCGTATTTTTGATGGTGTAAATCCGTTCGACGGCGGGTTTTACTCCTTCATCAACAATGATCAGCTGACAGTCCACCGGATTGGCGTGACTGTCATATTCACAGCTCTGTTTTACATTACCAACTCGTTGATTATTTAGTAAAGTAACCGCTGTGTAATCTAATTTTTTGAACGGATCCGTTGATGGCGTGGCGCTGACAGATAATGTTTTGTCGTTACTTTTCGTGGTTTTACCCAGCGGATACCCCTGATCATCATAGCGATATTCCATCTGCATTTGTTTGCTGCTGGCTTTAATCACGAAGCCATTATCATCGGTTTCCCAACTCACCCCGGCAGAAGGTAATTCTGCTAGCTGGCATTTTCCCTGTAAACGTACTCTCTTCTCCAGCGTCTCGGCATCACGGTAATAATTGGCGTCCAGTACCAGAGCGACCACGGTATTATTTTCCAGATCCAGTAATTCGAGTGAATCAAAACAGCCTTCTTCCGACAAAGTCCCAGAAACACGTTTCGTCACTTCACCTTGCTCATCCATTAATGTCTGAGTGAAATCTTTTACCGGACCACGCAGCGGATCAAAATCGAATTCATTAGAGAAACTGGCCATCTCAGGGGTAAATGAAAGTGTTACCTCTGTGCGGTCACATCCTGTGAGGAATATCGCGAGTAAGCATGGTAGTAATTTGTATTTCATAACAGTCACCAGAGAGTAGAGATGATTCTCAATCATAGTAGCAAATACAGTACTTTACACGTTAAATGCTATGCTTAAAGAAGTTATCTTCGCGTAAGGAGCTTATGATGAAACTCTCAACCTGCTGTGCCGCGCTTCTGCTCGCCCTCGCCTCACCCGCGGTACTCGCCGCGCCGGGATCCTGTGAGCGCATACAGAGCGATATATCACAGCGCATTATCAATAATGGCGTACCCGAAAGCAGCTTCACGTTAAGTATTGTACCCAATGACCAGGTTGATCA
>NZ_JBQZXC010000207.1:0-3794 GCF_053555815.1 Shigella sp. SIG6
ACCCTATTACCCCCAGTTCCACGATGGCAGAACAGGCTGATGCCTGGGCCGGAAACGGCTTGAAGAACGTTTGGGGAGACACACCACGCGTGGTTGAAATGCAGTCGGAAGCGGGTGCTATCGCTACCGTGCATGGCGCTTTGCAGACGGGTGCCCTTTCAACATCGTTTACGTCATCGCAGGGTTTGCTGCTGATGATCCCGACGCTGTACAAACTGGCAGGCGAACTGACGCCATTTGTCCTGCATGTAGCGGCACGTACCGTTGCCACACATGCACTTTCTATTTTTGGCGATCATTCCGACGTTATGGCGGTGCGCCAGACGGGTTGCGCGATGTTGTGTGCGGCTAACGTCCAGGAAGCGCAAGACTTTGCTCTCATTTCGCACATCGCAACGCTGAAGAGCCGCGTGCCATTTATTCATTTCTTTGATGGTTTCCGCACGTCCCACGAAATCAATAAAATTGTCCCGCTGGCCGATGACACTATTCTTGATCTCATGCCGCAGGCCGAAATTGATGCTCATCGCGCCCGGGCGCTCAACCCGGAACATCCGGTGATCCGCGGTACGTCCGCCAATCCTGACACTTATTTCCAGTCTCGCGAAGCCACCAACCCCTGGTACAACGCGGTCTATGACCATGTTGAACAGGCGATGAATGATTTCGCTGCCGCGACAGGTCGTCAGTATCAGCCGTTTGAGTATTACGGGCATCCGCAAGCGGAACGGGTGATTATCCTGATGGGCTCTGCCATTGGCACCTGTGAAGAAGTGGTTGATGAATTGCTAACCCGTGGCGAAAAAGTTGGCGTGCTGAAAGTTCGTCTGTACCGTCCCTTCTCCGCCAAACACTTGCTGCAAGCTCTGCCGGGATCCGTACGCAGCGTGGCGGTACTGGACAGAACCAAAGAACCCGGTGCCCAGGCAGAACCGCTCTATCTGGATGTGATGACCGCACTGGCAGAAGCCTTTAATAATGGTGAGCGCGAAACCCTGCCCCGTGTCATTGGTGGGCGCTATGGTCTTTCATCCAAAGAATTTGGCCCGGACTGTGTACTGGCGGTATTTGCCGAGCTCAACGCGGCTAAACCTAAAGCACGCTTTACGGTTGGTATTTACGATGATGTGACCAATCTGTCACTGCCGTTGCCGGAAAACACTCTGCCAAACTCGGCGAAACTTGAAGCCTTGTTTTATGGCCTTGGTAGTGATGGCAGCGTTTCCGCAACCAAAAACAATATCAAGATTATCGGTAATTCCACGCCGTGGTACGCACAGGGCTATTTTGTTTACGACTCCAAAAAAGCGGGCGGCCTGACGGTTTCTCACCTTCGCGTGAGCGAACAGCCGATTCGTTCCGCTTATCTCATTTCCCAGGCTGATTTTGTTGGCTGCCACCAGTTGCAGTTTATCGATAAATATCAGATGGCTGAGCGTTTAAAACCTAGCGGCATTTTCCTGCTTAATACGCCGTACAGCGCAGATGAAGTGTGGTCGCGCTTGCCGCAGGAAGTTCAGGCCGTGTTAAACCAGAAAAAAGCGCGCTTCTATGTGATTAACGCGGCGAAAATCGCCCGCGAATGTGGCCTGGCGGCCCGTATTAATACCGTCATGCAGATGGTTTTTTTCCATCTGACGCAAATTCTGCCTGGCGATAGCGCCCTCGCAGAATTGCAGGGTGCGATTGCCAAAAGTTACAGTAGCAAAGGTCAGGATCTGGTGGAGCGCAACTGGCAGGCTCTGGCGCTGGCGCGTGAATCCGTAGAAGAAGTTCCGTTGCAACCGGTAAATCCGCACAGCGCCAATCGACCGCCAGAGGTTTCCGATGCCGCCCCTGATTTCGTGAAAACCGTAACCGCGGCGATGCTCGCCGGGCTTGGTGATGCCCTCCCCGTTTCGGCGCTGCCGCCAGACGGCACCTGGCCGATGGGCACCACTCGCTGGGAAAAACGCAATATCGCCGAAGAGATCCCCATCTGGAAAGAGGAACTCTGTACCCAATGTAACCACTGCGTCGCCGCTTGCCCACACTCAGCTATTCGCGCAAAAGTGGTACCGCCTGAAGCGATGGAAAACGCCCCTGCCAGCCTGCATTCGCTAGATGTGAAATCGCGTGATATGCGCGGGCAGAAATATGTCTTGCAGATGGCACCGGAAGATTGCACCGGTTGTAACCTATGCGTCGAAGTTTGCCCGGCGAAAGACCGTCAGAATCCAGAGATTAAAGCCATCAATATGATGTCTCGCCAGGAACATGTCGAAGAAGAGAAAATCAATTACGATTTCTTCCTCAACCTGCCAGAAATCGACCGTAGCAAACTGGAACGTATTGATATTCGTACATCGCAGCTGATTACACCGCTGTTTGAATATTCAGGTGCTTGCCCCGGTTGTGGCGAGACGCCGTATATTAAATTGCTGACTCAGCTCTATGGTGACCGGATGTTGATCGCTAACGCCACCGGCTGTTCTTCAATTTATGGCGGTAACCTGCCCTCTACACCGTATACCACCGATGCCAACGGTCGTGGGCCGGCATGGGCGAACTCTCTATTTGAAGATAATGCCGAATTTGGCCTTGGTTTCCGCCTGACGGTCGATCAACACCGTGTCCGCGTGCTGCGTCTGCTGGATCAATTTGCCGATAAAATCCCGGCGGAATTACTGACGGCGTTGAAATCAGACGCTACGCCAGAGGTTCGTCGAGAACAGGTCGCAGCTTTACGCCAGCAACTCAACGATGTTGCCGAAGCACATGAACTGCTGCGTGACGCAGATGCACTGGTGGAAAAATCAATCTGGCTGATTGGTGGCGACGGCTGGGCTTACGATATCGGCTTTGGCGGTCTGGATCATGTATTGAGTTTGACGGAAAACGTCAACATTCTGGTGCTGGATACGCAATGCTATTCCAACACCGGTGGTCAGGCGTCGAAAGCGACACCGCTGGGTGCAGTAACTAAGTTCGGCGAGCACGGCAAACGTAAAGCGCGTAAAGATCTTGGCGTCAGTATGATGATGTACGGTCATGTTTATGTGGCGCAGATTTCTCTCGGCGCGCAGCTGAACCAGACGGTGAAAGCGATTCAGGAAGCGGAAGCGTATCCGGGACCATCGCTGATCATTGCTTATAGCCCGTGTGAAGAGCATGGTTACGATCTGGCTCTCAGCCACGACCAGATGCGCCAACTCACTGCTACCGGCTTCTGGCCGCTATATCGCTTTGATCCGCGTCGTGCCGATGAAGGCAAACTGCCGCTGGCGCTGGATTCACGCCCGCCGTCAGAAGCACTGGAAGAAACGTTACTTCACGAGCAGCGTTTCCGTCGTCTGAATTCGCAGCAGCCAGAAGTGGCAGAACAGTTATGGAAAGATGCTGCAGCTGATTTGCAAAAACGCTATGACTTCCTAGCACAAATGGCCGGAAAAGCGGAAAAAAGCAACACCGATTAAATGCTCTGGATAAGGATTATCCAATTCTAAAAAAAAAGCCCGGACGACTGTTCGGGCTTGTCTTTTTATATGTTGGAAAATCAGTGGCAATGCAATGGCCCAACAGAAAATAAAATCTGTGATAATAAAGGCATATAACCCGCGCAGAATAACGTATAGAAAATTAAAAGTATAATTTTTATTTTGTATGTATTATCTTCGATACATTCACCAGACTTATTATCATTTCAGAGGAATTATTTGATTAAGGTTTTACTTAAGGCGTAACAAATGATATTTATCGGCTAACTGAACTTCTCCTTTAGGATGTTTTCACTCCCCGAAATGGGGATAAAAGGC
>NZ_JBQZXC010000208.1:0-3648 GCF_053555815.1 Shigella sp. SIG6
TCAAGAGATATTGCATCAATATCAATCAACTCACCACAATAATAATACCTATCAATATCATGGGGTTAAAATATAAAAATCATCAACCAGGACTAATCTCAACAACGAAGCGGTAAATATTTGCCATGCTGAATGTGCTTTATAAATCTGCGATCCGTAGCAGACACCATAAATACACAGACACGGAGAATCACTATGTTTACTTATTATCAGGCAGAAAATTCAACAGCAGAACCCGCTCTGGTTAATGCCATTGAGCAAGGCCTTCGGGCAGAGCACGGTGTTGTCACTGAAGATGACATTCTCATGGAGCTGACCAAATGGGTGGAAGCTTCTGATAACGACATCCTCAGTGATATCTACCAGCAAACGATCAATTATGTGGTCAGTGGCCAGCACCCTACGCTTTAAGGTGCTATGCTTGATCGGCAACCTAATTTAGGGGTTTAGCACGTGTTTCTTCGCTACGGCGATGTTGTCCTTAAAACTAGCAACAGGATTGAGGAGTTAAAATGAAATCGAACCGTCAGGCACGTCATATTCTTGGACTGGACCATAAAATTTCTAACCAGCGCAAAATAGTTACCGAAGGCGACAAATCCAGCGTGGTAAATAACCCAACCGGCAGAAAACGCCCCGCTGAAAAGTAATTCATAACCATCAGTCCTCAATGACGATTAAACACCATTGCCTGCGCAATGGTGTTTTTATCTGCTTTATACTTGGGGACGACGCCCTGGCGGTAAAGCAAAGACGATAAAAGCGTGCCAGGGATGGATATTCAAAAAAGAGTGAGTGACATGGAACCAAAAACAAAAAAACAGCGTTCGCTTTATATCCCTTACGCTGGCCCTGTACTGCTGGAATTTCCGTTGTTGAATAAAGGCAGTGCCTTCAGCATGGAAGAACGCCGTAACTTCAACCTGCTGGGGTTACTGCCGGAAGTGGTCGAAACCATCGAAGAACAAGCGGAACGAGCATGGATCCAGTATCAGGGATTCAAAACCGAAATCGACAAACACATCTACCTGCGTAACATCCAGGACACCAACGAAACCCTCTTCTACCGTCTGGTAAACAATCATCTTGATGAGATGATGCCTGTTATTTATACCCCAACCGTCGGCGCAGCCTGTGAGCGTTTTTCTGAGATCTACCGCCGTTCACGCGGCGTGTTTATCTCTTACCAGAACCGCCACAATATGGACGATATTCTGCAAAACGTGCCGAACCATAATATTAAAGTGATTGTGGTGACTGACGGTGAACGTATTCTGGGGCTTGGTGACCAGGGCATCGGCGGGATGGGCATTCCGATCGGTAAACTGTCGCTCTATACCGCCTGTGGCGGCATCAGCCCGGCGTATACCCTTCCGGTGGTGCTGGATGTCGGAACGAACAACCAACAGCTGCTTAACGATCCGCTGTATATGGGCTGGCGTAATCCGCGTATCACTGACGATGAATACTATGAATTCGTTGATGAATTTATCCAGGCTGTGAAACAACGCTGGCCGGACGTGCTGTTGCAGTTTGAAGACTTTGCTCAAAAAAATGCGATGCCGTTACTTAACCGCTATCGCAATGAAATTTGTTCTTTTAACGATGACATTCAGGGCACTGCGGCGGTAACAGTCGGCACACTGATCGCAGCCAGCCGCGCGGCAGGTGGTCAGTTAAGCGAGAAAAAAATCGTCTTCCTTGGCGCAGGTTCAGCGGGATGCGGCATTGCCGAAATGATCATCGCCCAGACCCAGCGCGAAGGATTAAGCGAGGAAGCAGCGCGGCAGAAAGTCTTTATGGTCGATCGCTTTGGCCTGCTGACGGACAAGATGCCGAACCTGCTGCCTTTCCAGACCAAACTGGTGCAGAAGCGCGAAAACCTCAGTAACTGGGATACCGACAGCGATGTGTTGTCACTGCTGGATGTGGTGCGCAATGTAAAACCAGATATTCTGATTGGCGTCTCAGGACAGACCGGGCTGTTTACGGAAGAGATCATCCGTGAGATGCATAAACACTGTCCGCGTCCGATCGTGATGCCGCTGTCTAACCCGACGTCTCGCGTGGAAGCCACACCGCAGGACATTATCGCCTGGACCGAAGGTAACGCGCTGGTCGCCACTGGCAGCCCGTTTAATCCAGTGGTATGGAAAGATAAAATCTACCCTATCGCCCAGTGTAACAACGCCTTTATTTTCCCGGGCATCGGCCTGGGTGTTATTGCTTCCGGCGCGTCACGTATCACCGATGAGATGCTGATGTCGGCAAGTGAAACGCTTGCTCAGTATTCGCCGCTGGTCCTGAACGGCGAAGGTCTGGTACTACCGGAACTGAAAGATATTCAGAAAGTCTCCCGCGCAATTGCGTTTGCGGTTGGCAAAATGGCGCAGCAGCAAGGCGTGGCGGTCAAAACGTCTGCTGAAGCTTTGCAACAAGCCATTGACGATAATTTCTGGCAAGCCGAATACCGCGACTACCGCCGTACCTCCATCTAAGCCTGCACCCGGTAGTGAAGGCTACCGGGCTATTTCCCTCTCCCTTTTTCAGATCTCATCCATACTGGGTAGTGGCGAATAAATCTCATTTGCCTCACCTGCTATGCAGAACATCATCCGAAAAGGAGGAACTATGAAGACTGCAGTTGTTACGAAGGATCATCATGTTGACGTTACGGATAAAACACTGCGCTCACTGAAACATGGCGAAGCCCTGCTGAAAATGGAGTGTTGTGGTGTATGTCATACCGATCTTCATGTTAAGAATGGCGATTTTGGTGACAAAACCGGCGTAATTCTGGGCCATGAAGGCATCGGTGTGGTGGCAGAAGTTGGCCCAGGTGTCACCTCATTAAAACCAGGCGATCGTGCCAGCGTGGCGTGGTTTTACGAAGGATGCGGTCATTGCGAATACTGTAACAGTGGTAACGAAACGCTCTGCCGTTCAGTTAAAAATGCCGGATACAGCGTTGATGGCGGGATGGCGGAAGAGTGCATCGTGGTCGCCGATTACGCGGCAAAAGTGCCAGATGGTCTGGACTCGGCGGCGCCCAGCAGCATTACCTGTGCGGGGGTCACCACCTACAAAGCCGTTAAACTGTCAAAAATTCGTCCCGGTCAGTGGATTGCTATCTACGGTCTTGGCGGTCTGGGTAACCTCGCCCTACAATACGCAAAGAATGTCTTTAACGCCAAAGTGATCGCCATTGATGTCAATGATGAGCAGTTAAAACTGGCAACCGAAATGGGTGCAGATTTAGCGATTAACTCACGCACCGAAGACGCCGCCAAAATTGTGCAGGAGAAAACCGGTGGCGCTCACGCTGCGGTGGTAACAGCAGTAGCTAAAGCTGCGTTTAACTCGGCAGTTGATGCTGTCCGTGCAGGCGGTCGTGTTGTGGCTGTCGGTCTGCCGCCGGAGTCTATGAGCCTGGATATCCCACGTCTTGTGCTGGATGGCATTGAAGTGGTCGGTTCGCTGGTCGGCACACGCCAGGATCTAACCGAAGCCTTCCAGTTTGCCGCCGAAGGCAAAGTGGTGCCGAAAGTCGCCCTGCGTCCGTTAGCGGACATCAACACCATCTTTACCGAGATGGAAGAAGGCAAAATCCGTGGCCGTATGGTGATTGATTTCCGTCACTAAGAGGTC
>NZ_JBQZXC010000209.1:0-3598 GCF_053555815.1 Shigella sp. SIG6
CTATTGCCAGTACACCTCACCGTGACCATACCGCGTGGGCAGCTGAAAAACCTGAAGGCGAGCTACACGTTAACGGAACCGCAGCTTACCGCACCGCTGAAAAAAGGTCAGGTTGTCGGGACCATTGATTTCCAGCTTAACGGTAAATCCATTGAGCAGCGTCCGCTGATCGTGATGGAAAATGTGGAAGAGGGCGGATTCTTTGGTCGGATGTGGGATTTCGTGATGATGAAATTCCATCAGTGGTTCGGCAGCTGGTTCTCTTAATCTTCTGATAACCGGATGGCGCGAAACGTCATCCGGTTATACGTCATTAATACATCAACTTAATACGGTGCGTCTGCGCGTACTTCACATACTCATCTTCCGGGCAACAATCACTCACCACAATATCAAAGCGTTTCAGGTCACCCATGCGCGCCGGACGCACCTTGCCAAATTTACTGTGGTCGACAACCAGCACATGCTTTTGCGCCATCGACATGGCCCAGTGTTTTACCGGCAACTCTTCAAGATTAAAACAGGTAGCGCCTTTACTGACATGCACGCCCGCCGCGGAATAAAAAGCGATATCCGGGCAAAAATTATTCAACGTTTGCTGAAAATCGATGGGTTTGAAAATGGCGTTGCTGGCGTGAAATTCACCACCGCACAGAAATGCGCGGCAATGGGGTTTCTCTTTCAGCGCCAGAAAGGTATTTAGCGAATAACAAACGGCGGTAAAAGGGATTTCATTATCAATCGCTTCAATAATCCACGGCGTGGTGGTGCCACAGTCAAAAAAGAGGGTCTGATCGGGTTCTACCAGTGTCGCAGCCAGTTTTGCCGCCCGGCGTTTTTCTTCCACCAGGCGGGATTTTTGATCGCTTAACAGGTAATGGTTGGCACTGCGCGGTTCCAGAACAATATAGCCGCCGAGCAAAACGACGGGCGCACTGTGGTTGTTCAGATCGCGACGAATCGTCATCTCCGAAACCCCAAGCAGGGCGGCGGCGTCTTTAAGATGTAACTTATCGCTGCGTTTTAATTCTTGCAGCAGCTGCCCGATACGCTCTTCGCGACGTGTTTCCATAATCCCTCTGAATAGTTATTGAAGCGAGCCGCTCAATACTACACTTTTTAGCAGAGATCAGTCACGCACCCAGCCTTTGCGGATCGGTAATGCAAAACAGACGCGATACCACGATTGCAGACGTTGATAGAGTTTATGCCCCATCGCTTGCCAGATAATCTGGGCACTAAGGCAGCCAATCATACCTGCCAGCAATCCACCGAGCATATCCAGCGGCCAGTGGACGCCAAGATAAACGCGCGACCAGGCAATGACGACGGCCAGCACCATTAAAAGTGAGCCGGACCACAGGCGATGCCAGCATAAAAATGCCAGTGCAAAGGTGAAAATCACCGTACCGTGATCGCTCGGGAATGAGTCATCCGCCGCATGATGCAGGAAGTTATAGCCGATATTTTCGACAAAGGGTCGGTCGTGCGGAAAAAGATGTCCCATCGTCCAGGACACAAACAGGCTGACCGCCAGCGCGATAGCGATTTTTATCACCAGTTGCCGTTGTGCTGTAAGCCCCCACAACCAAAGTACCGCGGCCAGCAACGGCACCACGGTAATCAAATCTTTAGCAATAAAAATCGCCAACGAGATCATCCACGGAGCCGAGTCTGGCGTCGCGTTAATAAGAGAGAATAGAGAGAGATTCAAATTTTCCAGCATAACTTCCCGACGCAAAGTGATTAAAAGGGAGCCAATACAGGCAAGTCGTTGAGAATAAAGTGCAGGTTAAACTGGGTAAAGCGGCATCGTCTTATTTCCCTCAAGCGGCCTGTTTACGGTGGGTGATTGTAACGGGCATAGGTTAAATAAAACTTAAAGAAAGCGTAGCTATACTCGCAATAATGTAAGAATGTGCTTAACCGTGGTTTCAGCTACAAAATTCGCTTTCTCGTTAGCTGCGCTTTTATTAAACTCTGCGCGATTATTATTGGCGAAGAAATTGCATGCAAAATAAATTAGCTTCCGGTGCCAGGCTTGGACGTCAGGCGTCACTTTTCCCTCTCTGTCTGGTGCTTTACGAATTTTCAACCTATATCGGCAACGATATGATCCAACCCGGTATGTTGGCCGTGGTGGAACAATATCAGGCGGGCATTGATTGGGTTCCTACTTCGATGACCGCGTATCTGGCGGGCGGGATGTTTTTACAATGGCTCCTGGGGCCGCTGTCGGATCGTATTGGTCGCCGTCCGGTGATGCTGGCGGGTGTGGTGTGGTTTATCGTCACCTGTCTGGCAATATTACTGGCGCAAAACATTGAACAATTCACCCTGTTGCGCTTCTTGCAGGGCATAAGCCTCTGTTTCATTGGCGCTGTGGGATACGCCGCAATTCAGGAATCCTTCGAAGAGGCGGTTTGTATCAAGATCACCGCGCTGATGGCGAACGTGGCGCTGATTGCTCCGCTACTTGGTCCGCTGGTGGGCGCGGCGTGGATCCATGTGCTGCCTTGGGAGGGGATGTTTGTTTTGTTTGCCGCATTGGCAGCGATCTCCTTTTTCGGTCTGCAACGAGCTATGCCTGAAACCGCCACGCGTATAGGCGAGAAACTGTCACTGAAAGAACTCGGTCGTGACTATAAGCTGGTGCTGAAGAACGGCCGCTTTGTGGCGGGGGCGCTGGGATTCGTTAGCCTGCCATTGCTGGCGTGGATCGCCCAGTCGCCGATTATCATCATTACCGGGGAGCAGTTGAGCAGCTATGAATATGGCTTGCTGCAAGTGCCTATTTTCGGGGCGTTAATTGCGGGTAACTTGCTGTTAGCGCGTCTGACCTCGCGCCGCACCGTACGTTCGCTGATTATTATGGGCGGCTGGCCGATTATGATTGGTCTGTTGGTCGCTGCTGCGGCAACGGTTATCTCATCGCACGCGTATTTATGGATGACCGCCGGGTTAAGTATTTATGCTTTCGGTATTGGTCTGGCGAATGCGGGACTGGTGCGATTAACCCTGTTTGCCAGCGATATGAGTAAAGGTACGGTTTCTGCGGCGATGGGAATGCTGCAAATGCTGATCTTTACCGTTGGTATTGAAATCAGCAAACATGCCTGGCTGAACGTGGGCAACGGACTGTTTAATCTCTTCAACCTTGTCAACGGAATTTTGTGGCTGTCGCTGATGGTTATCTTTTTAAAAGATAAACAGATGGGAAATTCTCACGAAGGGTAAAAAAATGCCTGATTGATTTGTGCGATCAGGCATTCTCGAATTAATGGTGATGGTCGTCAATCTGGTGTTCGATAACCATCCCTTCACCTACGCTGGCAAGATGGCGAACATAAGGATGCGGGCGGTAAGCCGGAGCTGGCGCAGGAGCCACATAGACGGTTTGCGGCACAGTCGCGACGCTGACCGCTTGTGGAACGCTGACTGAATCAGGAACCACAACCACTTTGTATCCACTCGGCACATCGACGGTGACACTTTGCGCCATCGCCACACCAGTAAAGCCCATTAAAAGCGCGCCCAACAGTAGTAATGCCGATCAGTTAAGGATCAGTTGACCGATCCAGTGGCTGTGTAAGAATCC
>NZ_JBQZXC010000210.1:0-3563 GCF_053555815.1 Shigella sp. SIG6
CTCAATGAGCACCTTTTTTCTGTCTGTTATTTATTCGCTGATTTTTCTGCTCGTTGCCTGCGAAGCTCTTTCGGATCGGCAATGAGAGGGCGATAAATCTCCACCCGATCGCCATCATGCACACTATCGCTTAGTTTTGCCGGACGGCTGTAAATGCCGACTTTGTTTTTAGTTAAATCGATATCGGTACGCAATTCCAGCAAGCCACTGGCGCGAATAGCTTCTTCAACCGTCGCGCCCTCCTGCAGCGTCACTCGCTGCAGGTACTGCTTCTCAGGTAGCGCATAAGCCACCTCAACGGCAATTTTACCTAGCACTGTAAACCTCTTTCGCACGAACCGTAAAAGCCTGGACCATATTAGCCGCCAGCTCTTTAAACACGCGACCAAAGGCGAGTTCAATCAACTTATTGGTAAACTCAAAGTCGAGATGAAACTCGATACGACACGCCTCCTGGCTCAGCGGCGTAAACTTCCATCCACCAATCAATTTCTTGAACGGCCCATCCACCAGATTCATAAGAATACTTTGGTTACTGGTCAACTGGTTGCGGGTAGTAAACGTTTTGCTGATCCCAGCCTTAGAGACATCTACCGCCGCAGTCATCTGCCCAGGAGTGGACTCCAGAATACGACTTCCGGTACAACCCGGCAAAAACTGAGGATAAGACTGAACGTCATTCACTAACTGATACATTTGCTCCGCGCTGTAGGGTACCAGTGCGGTCCGGCTAATCTGAGGCATAACAATTTCCATCAACAAAAATCCAACAAATAATATCATTTATCCTGCTGTAAAAAAAACGCTATCCCGGCGCTGGGTAACATCGGGTTCATGCTAAGATAGAGCCTTGTCCCCCGCAGGATTGATATGGGGTGTTTTCGATTTCAGATTACCGATGATTCACGACGCTTATGACGAAGAAAAAAGCACATAAACCTGGTTCAGCGACCATCGCGCTTAACAAGCGCGCCCGTCACGAATACTTTATCGAAGAAGAGTTCGAAGCGGGACTTGCCCTGCAAGGCTGGGAAGTTAAATCCCTGCGCGCAGGAAAAGCCAATATCAGCGACAGCTACGTCCTTCTGCGTGACGGAGAGGCATTTCTGTTTGGCGCTAACATCACGCCAATGGCCGTGGCCTCCACGCATGTGGTGTGCGATCCTACCCGTACCCGCAAGTTACTTCTCAACCAGCGCGAACTGGACTCATTGTACGGTCGCGTCAATCGAGAAGGCTATACCGTAGTGGCGCTCTCCCTGTACTGGAAAAATGCCTGGTGCAAAGTGAAAATCGGCGTCGCCAAAGGTAAAAAACAGCACGATAAACGTTCAGATATCAAAGAACGCGAATGGCAGGTGGATAAAGCACGCATCATGAAAAACGCCCACCGTTAAACCTGCACTCCAATTATTGACCAGTTCCTCACCGCGCCTCCCTCTCCGGCGGCGCGAATGAACATCTTATTGGCTATCACATCCGACACAAATGTTGCCATCCCATTGCTTAATCGAATAAAAATCAGGCTACATGGGTGCTAAATCTTTAACGATAACGCCATTGAGGCTGGTCATGGCGCTCATAAATCTGGTATACTTACCTTTACACATTGGGGCTGATTCTGGATTCGACGGGATTTGCGAAACCCAAGGTGCATGCCGAGGGGCGGTTGGCCTCGTAAAAAGCCGCAAAAAATAGTCGCAAACGACGAAAACTACGCTTTAGCAGCTTAATAACCTGCTTAGAGCCCTCTCTCCCTAGCCTCCGCTCTTAGGACGGGGATCAAGAGAGGTCAAACCCAAAAGAGATCGCGTGGAAGCCCTGCCTGGGGTTGAAGCGTTAAAACTTAATCAGGCTAGTTTGTTAGTGGCGTGTCCGTCCGCAGCTGGCAAGCGAATGTAAAGACTGACTAAGCATGTAGTACCGAGGATGTAGGAATTTCGGACGCGGGTTCAACTCCCGCCAGCTCCACCAAAATTCTCCATCGGTGATTACCAGAGTCATCCGATGAAGTCCTAAGAGCCCGCACGGCGCAAGCCCTGCGGGCTTTTTTGTGCCCCGAATTTGTCCCGCGAAGTCTGATGCCAACTAATTAAATCCGATCCTTTTAGGCACCTTGTTAGGCACTTCATAAAGCTATATTGTCTTTGAGGTGCCTAAAACTATGGAAACCCGGCAATGGCAAGACAAACCAAACCTCTATCCGTTAAGGAAATCGAATCTGCTAAACCCAAGGAAGCGGACTACGTTCTCTATGATGGCGATGGCCTTGAGCTACTCATTAAATCCAGTGGGAGTAAAATCTGGCAGTTTCGCTACATTCGCCCTGTCACCAAGAAACGAGCAAAGAAAAGCATAGGCCCTTACCCGTCAGTTACCCTTGCCGATGCCAGAAACTACCGTGCAGAGTCCCGCTCACTCCTAGCTAAACAGATTGATCCGCAGGAACATCAGCAAGAACAATTGCGTAGTTCGCTGGAAGCCAAAACCAATACTTTCCAGCTCGTAGCTGAACGTTGGTGGAATGTGAAGAAAGCCAGTGTGACAGAGGACTATGCGGAAGATATCTGGCGCTCTCTTGAAAGAGATGTCTTTCCTGCGATTGGCGACGTTAGCGTTACAGATATTAAAGCTCATACACTGGTTCAGGCCGTACAACCGGTTCAGGCCAGAGGAGCACTGGAAACGGTTCGTCGCCTGTGTCAACGTATTAATGAGGTCATGATCTATGCCCAGAACACAGGGCTGATTGATGCTGTTCCCAGCGTTAATATCGGTAAAGCCTTCGAAAAGCCTCAGAAAAAGAACATGCCCAGCATTCGACCGGATCAGCTATCTCAACTGATGCAGACAATGCGAACAGCCAGCATTAGCCTTTCCACACGCTGCCTGTTCATGTGGCAACTTCTTACTATTACCCGCCCTGCCGAAGCGGCTGAAGCTCGCTGGGAAGAAGTAGACATAGAAGCGCAAGAGTGGAAGATTCCCGCAGCACGCATGAAAATGAACCGCGACCATACTGTTCCATTGTCAGATGAAGCAATAGCTGTGCTGGAGATGATGAAACCGCTAAGCGGCAACCGAGAATTTATCTTTCCTAGCCGTATCAAGCCCAACCAGCCTATGAACAGTCAGACTGTTAACGCCTCACTAAAACGCGCAGGTTTTGGTGGTGTGCTTGTTTCGCATGGTCTGAGATCAATTGCCAGTACGGCTCTTAATGAACAAGGCTTTCCGCCTGATGCCATTGAGGCAGCATTGGCCCATGTGGATAAGAATGAGGTTCGTCGTGCTTATAACCGCAGCGATTACCTGGAACAGCGTCGCCCGATGATGCAATGGTGGGCAAATTTTGTGATGGCAGCGGATCGTGGAAGCATGATTGAAGGTGGGATAAAAGGAATGAAGCTAGTTGGGTGACTAAATAGCTGCGCGGCATAGTGTCCCACTTTCAGCCAGCCCTTGCAGGTTAAGCCACCAGACAGTAAACGGCGGGTGTCGCGTTATTAGGCGCAGCTATTTAGTAGTAATATTAGGATTGGTGATTCTGCACTCCAGAAGTT
>NZ_JBQZXC010000211.1:0-3553 GCF_053555815.1 Shigella sp. SIG6
CCGTCTGGGTGGGGAGATGGATAAAGATATGATCGCCATTCGAATCGGGCCAGATATACCAATGGCTATTGTTGGCTCACCGGATTATTTTTCTCGTCGAAGTGCTCCAACGTCAGTGTCACAATTAATAGATCATCAGGCAATTAATTTGTATCTTCCCACATCGGGTACAGCAAATCGCTGGAGATTAATACGCGGTGGACGTGAAGTTCGTGTTCGCATGGAAGGTCAGCTTTTACTGAATACGATAGACCTGATCATTGATGCTGCAATTGATGGGCATGGATTGGCGTATCTACCTTATGATCAGGTTGAGCGGGCTATTAAAGAAAAAAAACTGATACGTGTTTTGGATAAATTCACTCCAGATTTACCCGGTTATCACCTGTACTATCCACACCGTCGACATGCTGGCTCGGCATTCTCATTATTTATAGATAGGCTGAAGTATAAAGGTGCTGTTTAGCACTACTTGCTGATACATTAATTTAATTCTTCTCTTAACGTATTCTCAGTTCCTTTCAACGTTTTGGTTATTTTTTATTCTTCGTACAATGGCGACAGATGCTGATTATGATACCGAAAACTGGTTTGAACGTGCGAAGCCCGAACGTAGTGTTCGGTGTTCTATGTGCTTTGCCGCATTTTGGCGTCTATTATTTACACTAAATCTGATTTGATATATTGATACTTAAAACATTTGATGCTTCCTTTGTCACTTTTTTGATGGAAGTTGTTTGCATTTCTTTAAGGCGAAACAAATAATTACGCATCAATTTTAATGTCGGTTAGAGGGAAACTTATGAAGCACTCTGTTTCAGTTACGTGTTGTGCGCTGTTGGTCAGCAGCATTTCTCTTTCGTATGCTGCAGAAGTTCCGAGCGGCACAGTACTGGCAGAGAAGCAGGAGCTGGTGCGCCACATTAAAGATGAGCCTGCGTCGCTGGATCCCGCTAAAGCCGTGGGCCTGCCAGAGATTCAGGTCATTCGCGATCTGTTTGAAGGTCTGGTGAATCAGAACGAAAAAGGGGAGATTGTCCCCGGCGTCGCGACTCAATGGAAAAGTAATGACAACCGTATCTGGACTTTTACCCTGCGCGATAACGCAAAATGGGCGGATGGCACACCGGTAACGGCGCAAGATTTTGTCTACAGCTGGCAACGTCTGGTGGACCCAAAAACATTGTCGCCATTTGCATGGTTTGCCGCGCTGGCGGGAATCAACAACGCACAGGCGATTATTGATGGTAAAGCTACGCCTGATCAGCTTGGCGTCACCGCAGTTGATGCCCATACTTTGAAAATTCAGCTTGATAAACCGTTGCCGTGGTTTGTGAATTTAACCGCTAACTTTGCCTTCTTCCCGGTGCAAAAAGCCAACGTAGAAAGCGGTAAAGAGTGGACGAAACCCGGAAATCTGATCGGCAATGGCGCTTATGTTCTTAAAGAGCGCGTAGTCAATGAAAAACTGGTCGTGGTACCGAATACCCATTATTGGGATAACGCCAAAACGGTGCTGCAAAAAGTGACCTTCCTGCCAATTAATCAGGAATCCGCAGCCACTAAGCGTTACCTCGCGGGGGATATTGATATCACCGAATCCTTCCCGAAAAATATGTATCAGAAGCTGTTGAAGGATATTCCGGGGCAGGTTTATACGCCACCGCAGCTCGGGACCTATTATTATGCCTTTAACACGCAAAAAGGGCCGACGGCAGATCAGCGCGTTCGCCTGGCATTAAGTATGACGATAGATCGCCGCCTGATGACCGAAAAAGTGTTGGGGACGGGCGAAAAGCCAGCGTGGCATTTTATACCAGATGTTACCGCCGGATTTACGCCGGAACCTTCGCCGTTTGAACAAATGAGTCAGGAAGAACTGAATGCGCAGGCAAAAACTTTGTTGAGCGCAGCTGGTTATGGTCCGCAAAAACCGCTGAAGCTGACGCTTTTGTATAACACTTCAGAAAACCATCAAAAAATTGCGATTGCTGTAGCATCGATGTGGAAAAAGAACCTTGGCGTAGATGTTAAATTGCAAAATCAGGAATGGAAAACCTATATCGATAGCCGTAACACCGGCAATTTTGATGTTATCCGCGCCTCATGGGTGGGGGATTATAATGAACCCTCCACTTTCCTGACATTATTAACGTCAATGCATTCAGGAAATATTTCACGCTTTAACAATCCGGCATACGACAAAGTTCTGGCCCAGGCATCGACGGAAAATACCGTTAAAGCGCGTAATGCCGATTACAACGCGGCAGAAAAAATCCTCATGGAGCAAGCACCGATTGCACCAATTTATCAATATACCAATGGACGATTAATCAAACCGTGGCTGAAAGGTTATCCCATTAATAACCCTGAAGATGTAGCGTACAGTCGGACTATGTATATTGTGAAGCATTGATGTGATGGGAACTGGCGTTACCCTTGTGGATAACGCCAGTGATGTCTGATTTAGCGACCCTGTTCCGGCAGTGTAATGTTATCCATATACAGCGTCTGGCTGGGGAAGGCAAAGTCCGCGCCGTGTGACTGTACAATATCGATAATCTTCAAATAAACGTCTTGCTGTGCAGCAAGCCACTCAGCCCATACCGTGGTTTTGGTAAAGCAATAAACCATAATATTCAATGACGAGTCAGCAAACTGGTTGAAATAAACCAGTAAGGTTTGTCGCTGGTCGATGGCCGGGTGATTTTTCAGCATCTCACGTACGGCTTCGACAATAACGCCCACTTTTGCCGCATCCTCATAACGTAAACCAATGGTCGTGGTAATGCGGCGGTTGGTCATTCGTCCTGGGTTTTCTACGCTGATCGACGAAAACAGCGAGTTCGGTACGTACAATGGACGATTATCAAAGGTCGTAATTTTGGTAATTCGCCAGCCAATTTCCGCTACTGTACCTTCGATATTTCTGTCCGGTGAACGGATCCAGTCGCCAATACTGAAAGGACGGTCGAAATAGAGCATGATCCCGGAAAAGAAATTACTCAGAATATCTTTACCGGCCATACCGACAGCCAGACCACCAATACCACCAAAGGTCAGCAAGCCAGAAAGGCTCATGCCGAAATGTTCGCCATAAAGCAGAACAAGCACTACAATAATGGTGATTTTGATAATGCGCGACATAATCCGCGCACTGGTGATATCGCGACCTTTTTTAATCTGCTGTTTTTCAAACTGATTAATCAGCAGAAATAGCTTAATCGTCAGAATAACCGCAATCAGGGACGTACAGATAAAATCGATAACGCCTGGGGTGATAAATTTGAGTTTATAGTTTTCTATAACATAATTAATGATGCTACCAACAGCACTGATAATTATGGTGTAGATTAAAAATTGCACCGCATGGAATAAAAATCCTTTTCTTTTACGATTTCCACGGCGAAACCAAAAGCTCATCAGAATCAATGCTGCGCAGCTACCGAAAATAATGACCAGATTAAGCGCATTATTTGTAAACAGTTCAGCGATCATTGTTTTATCAGGCTCCTCCAGATAATTGTCGTCATGCCGGAAACCCCTGGCGGGG
>NZ_JBQZXC010000212.1:0-3550 GCF_053555815.1 Shigella sp. SIG6
ATAATCGCCTGCACCGCATCGCCCAGCGAATAGTTATCCGGCACGTTAAAGGAGATGGTTGTTACCGGGAACTGATCCAGATGGTTGATGGAAAGCGGCGCAAAACGCTGCTCAATTTTGGCAATTGAGCTTAACGGCACCACGCCACCGTCGCTGCTGGTCAGGCGAATGGTATCCAGCGCCGCGAGGCCTGGGGTATTTTCGGTATTGTGCTCCAGCACCACGCGATACTGGTTAGCCTGAGTATAAATAGTGGAAATCAGTCGCTGACCAAACGCGTTGTACAGGGCGTTATCGACGTCCGCCATGCTGATCCCCAGACGGCTGGCGCTGTCGCGATCAACATTGACATACGCCACCAGCCCTTTGTCCTGCCAGTCGCTGGAGACATCAGAAAGCTGTGGCAGTTGCTGGAGTTTTTCCATCAACTGTGGCACCCAGGTACTGAGCGCATCCAGTGACGTGGCCTGCAAGGTAAACTGGTACTGGGTGCGGCTGACCTGAGTATAGATGGTCAGGTCCTGCGTTGGTTGCAGGAAGAGATCGACGCCCGGCACTTTATCTACCGCCGTTTGCAGACGGGCGATGACTTTTTGCACCCGATCATCACGTTCATCCAACGGTTTGAGGTTGATTTGTAAACGTGCACTATTCAGCGACGGGTTAGTGCCATCAACGCCAACAAATGAGGTCAGGCTTTGCACTGCCGGATCCTGCAAAATCACGTCCGCGACCTGGCGTTGTCGCTGGGCCATATTGGCAAAGGAGCTGGATTGCGGTGCCTGCAAAGTGCCCTGAATAATGCCGTTGTCCTGTACCGGGAAGAAACCTTTCGGAATGAACACCCACAGCAGCACGCTAAGCAGCAGCGTGCTGAGTGCCACGCTTAAGGTCAGCCACGGATGATTCAGCACTTTCGCCAGTCCACGACCATAGGCGGCGATTATCCTGTCGAACATTTTTTCCGAGGCACGGGAGAAGCGGTTCTGTTTACGCAACGACTCCTGGCTGAGCATCCGCGCGCACATCATCGGTGTCAGGGTCAGCGACACCACCGCTGAGATCAAAATCGCTACCGCCAGGGTAATAGCAAATTCGCGGAACAGTCGCCCGACGATATCGCCCATAAACAGCAGTGGGATCAACACCGCAATCAGTGAGAAGGTCAGCGAGATAATGGTAAAGCCGATTTCACCTGCGCCCTTGAGCGCCGCCGCCAACGGTTTTTCGCCTTTTTCGATATAGCGGGAAATGTTTTCGATCACCACGATGGCGTCATCGACCACGAATCCGGTGGCGATAGTTAACGCCATCAGTGTCAGGTTATTGATTGAAAAATCGAGAAACACCATAACCGCGAAAGTGCCGATTAACGACAGCGGTACAGCAACACCGGGAATGATGGTCGCCGGAATATTGCGCAAAAACAGGTAGATAATCATGACTACCAGCGCGATAGCCATCATCAATTCAAACTGAGTATCATCGACGGATGCGCGGATATTGGTGGTGCGATCGGAAAGCACTGTCACCTTCACCGATTTCGGCAGACTCTCAGTGAGCTGTGGCAGCATCTGCCGAATGCTGTCGGCGGTGGAGATAATGTTAGCACCGGGCTGGCGCTGAACATTCATCACAATGGCCTGTTCTTTGTTCGCCCACGCGCCGAGCCAGCTGTTTTCTGCACCTTGCTCTACAGTTGCGACATCGCCCAGACGAATTGGCGCGCCGTTCTGGTAGGCGATGATTAGCTGGCGATACTCTTCGGCGGATTGCATCTGGTCGTTCGCGGAAAGCGTGACCGCACGGGAAGGGCCGTCGAGGCTACCTTTTGCCGAGTTAACGTTAGCGCCGGTAATGGTGGTGCGCACGGTTTCGCTGGTCAGGCCGAGGGCGGCAATCGCCTGAGCGTTAAGTTTGACGCGAACAGCCGGACGCTGACCGCCGGAAATCTGCGAGATTTTCTGCGCGACGCGGGTTTCCACCATATCTTCCACTTGCGTCATCGGCATGGCGGTTGAGGTGACGGCGAGCGTCATGATCGGCGGATCTGCCGGGTTCACTTTGCTGTAAACCGGCGGGTTAGGCAGATCGCTCGGCAACAAGTTGGTCGCAGCGTTAATCGCGGCCTGCACTTCCTGCTCGGCGACATTGAGCGGTAATGTTAGCTGGAACTGCAAAGTGATAACTGACGCACCGCCGGAACTTTGCGACGACATCTGTTTCAGGCCAGACATCTGCCCGAACTGGCGTTCGAGCGGCGCGGTAACGGCAGAGGTCATGACATCCGGGCTGGCACCTGGGTAGAGCGTGACCACCTGAATGGTCGGATAGTCCACTTCCGGCAGCGCCGAAACGGGCAGGGCGCGATAACCGATAATCCCGGCGAGTAAGATCGCCACCATCAGCAGCGTGGTGGCGACAGGACGCATAATAAACAGGCGCGACGGGCCGCCTGTGCTGCTCGGGGGTAACACCTGCATCAGGAGCGTGCTCCTTTTTTCGCGTATTCGCGGCTGGTGGCTTTCTCTTCCGGAGTGGTGGCGCTCTGGGCTTCCACCACTTCCACTTTCGCCCCTTCGGTCAGGCGATCAATGCCGTCTGTCACCACGCGATCGCCCGCAGAAATACCTGCACGGATCACCACTTTCTGACTGTCCTGAATGCCCGGCGTCACCAGATGTTTGCTGACCTTGTTTTCGCTATTCAGCACCCAGACAAAATGGCCTTCATTGCCCATTTGCAGGGCGGCTGTTGGGATCACTACGGCGTTTTGTTCGGTGTCGACTAACATGCGCGCGTTAACAAACTGATTGGGAAACAGCGCATCATCCTGATTATTAAAGCGTGCTTTCACTTTAATCGTACCGGTTGTGGCATCGATTTGGTTATCGAGGCTTAACAGCGTGCCTTCACTTAATTTCTTCGAATTGGTGCGATCCCAGGCTTCTACCATCAGCGGTTTTCCGGCTTTTTGCGCCTGCACTACAGTAGCGATATCGCTTTCCGGCAGGGTAAAGACTAAATCGATAGGATGCGTCTGGGTGATCACCACAATTCCGGTGGTATCACCACTGGAGATTTGGTTACCAACATCAACTTGCTTGAGACCAACGCGACCATCGACTGGTGCGGTGATGCGGCTCCAGTCGAGTTGCAACTGCGCGCTGGCGACGCTTGCTTCATCAGCCTTAATGGTGCCTTCGGTTTCACTGACCAGCGCCTGTTGGGCATCCAGCTCCTGACGGGAGACGAGATTGGTTTTTGCCAGTTGCTGATAACGCGCCAGATCACGGCGGGCGTTAGCAAGCGTGGCTTTATCTTTTGCCAGTTGGCCCTGGGTTTGTGCTAATGCAACTTTGACCTGCTGGCCTTCCTGGAAATGTAACGCCATCAGTTGACCGTCCACGCGGCTGCGCACCGTAACAGTATTAGCGGCGGTAATGGTGCCAAGCCCGGTGAGGTAACGTGCCCCTATTAAGTTGTCAAGCATGTTATGACCCCTGCGGGGTATAAAAAGTCCCGTCGCGCATCATGGCGAACAGAACGC
>NZ_JBQZXC010000213.1:0-3493 GCF_053555815.1 Shigella sp. SIG6
GTCCTGATCGACGCGCTTTTTTTATGCCCTGGCTCGTGGCTGAGTGATACGTAAACCACTGACACAGGCAGCAATCACTGCCAGAATAGCCGCAGCCATCAGCGAGACGTGCGTACCATTATCACCAAACTGATTTAGCATCAGCGCCACCAGCGCCGCGCCACTACTCTGACCCAGTAGACGAGCCGTTCCTAACATGCCACTGGCCCCACCGCTACGTTCGCGCGGAGCGGAGGTAATAATGGTGTGGTTATTGGGTGACTGGAATAAGCCAAATCCAGCGCCACATAAGATCATCGGCCAGATAATATTGATATCCGCAGGTGACGCGGGCAGCAGAACCAGGGAAAAAAGCCCCGCAGCCATGATGAACAACCCTAAAGCACCCAGCAATCCTGCATGTACGCGTTCAATCAAATAGCCTGCCAGCGGAGCCATCACCATCGTTGCTAACGGCCACGGTGTCAGAAGTAAACCTGTTTCGACTTCACTACGCCCGAGCACGGTTTGCAGGTAAAAGGGCAGGGAAACCATTGCCAGCATTTGTGCGCAGAAAGAGCAAACAGATGTGCAAATAGAAAGTGAAAACAGCGGGATACGCAGTAAATCCACCGGTAGCAGCGGTACGGGAAGAGAAAGCTGGCGGCGAATAAAGAAAATACCAACAACAACCATTACCACCAGTTCCGCAGCAATTAACGTCAGCGATTGCCCCTGAGCGAAACCACTCAACGCAGTGATAAGCAGGCCGAAGGTTAACGCGTTCATCACGGCGCTGGGCAGGTCGAAACGGGGTTTACTGGCGCGAGAACCATTGGGTGGCAGAAAACGCATCGCCAGAAGCAGGGCGATAATACCTAACGGTACGTTGATTAAAAATAACCATTTCCAGGATGCGATGGAGAGGATTGCTGCAGCAATTGTCGGCCCGGCAGCAGAAGAGACGGCAACAATAAACGAGTTTATGCCCATCCCTCTCCCCA
Organism: Shigella sp. SIG6; assembly: GCF_053555815.1. Lineage (NCBI taxonomy): Bacteria > Pseudomonadati > Pseudomonadota > Gammaproteobacteria > Enterobacterales > Enterobacteriaceae > Shigella > Shigella sp. SIG6. Next base: position 984 of record NZ_JBQZXC010000213.1, read on the forward strand.
GAAAACGTTGTGGATAGATCAGGCGGATAAGTGCGGTATTAACGCTCATCAACGCTGCACCGCCGAAACCCTGTATGACACGCGCAAGGGTGAGCATTTGCAGCGAATCAGAAAGGGCGCAGAACAGTGAAGACAACAGAAAAACGACCAGACCGCATTTATAAATACGTCGATAGCCAAACATATCGCCCAGAAACGAAAACGAGAGCAGGGAGATGACAATGGCGATTTGATAGGCGTTCACTACCCAGATGGAACTGGCTGGTGTGGCATGAAGGTCCGTGGCGATTGTTGGCAGGGCGACGTTGGCGATTGCGCCGTCAAGGACAGCCATCGAAATACCAATCACAATGGTTAATATCGCACCGTATCGCTGGGGCAATGGCAGGCCGTCGGCCTGAACTTTTGGCATAGGAATTTTATATCTTTGGTGAATAATCAACAGGGGTATGATTCTAGCACTGATATTCACGGTGGATGTCGCAGAATTGTAACTAACCGGCAAAAGATGGATTGCGACCACCCTGGTGCGAAATTATAATAAAAAACAGTTCTGATTTTTATAAAACACTCGCAATGAGGTGATAAATGGCTAACGCAGATCTGGATAAACAGCCTGATTCTGTATCTTCCGTGCTAAAAGTTTTTGGCATTTTGCAGGCGCTGGGTGAAGAGCGCGAAATAGGGATAACCGAGCTGTCGCAGCGCGTCATGATGTCAAAAAGCACCGTTTATCGCTTTTTACAGACCATGAAAACCTTAGGTTATGTGGCGCAGGAAGGGGAGTCGGAGAAATATTCCCTGACCCTGAAATTGTTTGAACTGGGCGCTCGCGCGTTACAAAACGTCGATTTAATTCGTAGCGCAGATATCCAGATGCGTGAGATCTCCCGCCTGACCAAAGAAACTATCCACCTCGGCGCACTGGACGAAGACAGTATTGTTTACATTCACAAAATTGACTCTATGTACAATTTGCGCATGTATTCACGGATTGGGCGTCGTAATCCGCTGTACAGCACCGCGATTGGTAAGGTACTGCTGGCATGGCGCGATCGCGATGAAGTGAAGCAAATTCTTGAGGGCGTGGAGTATAAACGCAGTACCGAGCGGACCATCACCAGTACAGAAGCGTTATTACCCGTTCTGGACCAGGTGCGCGAGCAGGGGTATGGCGAAGATAACGAAGAGCAGGAAGAAGGGCTGCGATGCATTGCGGTACCGGTATTTGATCGCTTTGGCGTGGTCATTGCCGGTTTGAGCATCTCCTTCCCGACGTTGCGTTTCTCTGAAGAGCGTTTACAGGAATATGTCGCAATGTTGCATACCGCAGCGCGCAAAATTTCTGCCCAAATGGGTTATCACGACTATCCGTTCTGATGAGAGTAAGAACCTGTCGGAATATCAAACAGACAGGTTCTTTATTTAGCATGAGAAAAATAAAGTTGAAGGTGCGTTATATTAAACGCGCTTGCTATAAGAATATTTTACTCATGAGTGAGAATCTGGTTATTTATTACCCTTAACCATTATCGACCACGATATTGCTTTTACGTAACAGTGGGCAATCTGTTATCCCCAAGAAACCACTTTTAGTGTGCAAGTATTGTACCGTGCTGGTGCCTCTGGCAGTCAGATAGGTACATTGCAAACCTAATCCTGCGGCATTCTCTTTGCTTCCAATCAAAACGCCATATCCGCTGAGTAATAATCCTATCCATACCAGTGCTATCAGCATAACTGTGCGAATGATGAATCGCATTACAACCTCTTCTCTTTTTATGTTCGCTTAATCGTAGCGGCAATATGCGCTGAAGCAAGCTACTCATTCCGAAAAAGCACGAATATCGACATAGTTAGGCGCTGTTTAACTAACGCATGCTAGTTTAATGACATAAGGTAGGTGAAGCGGAGATTGGAGTGAAAAAGTTTCGATGGGTCGTTCTGGTTGTCGTGGTGTTGGCTTGCTTGCTGCTTTGGGCGCAGGTATTCAACATGATGTGCGATCAGGATGTACAATTTTTCAGCGGAATTTGTGCCATTAACCAGTTTATCCCGTGGTGATATCATTTTTTCAGCACTAGATTTTCTTCCTCTCCAGCAGTGGTAGAATAGCGCCTCTACTCAGAGGTGGTGAAATGAACGAAGTTGTAAATTCAGGCGTGATGAACATTGCGTCTTTGGTTGTATCGGTGGTGGTTCTTCTTATCGGGCTCATCTTGTGGTTTTTTATCAATCGTGCCAGTTCACGGACTAACGAACAGATTGAACTGCTTGAGGCGTTGCTGGATCAGCAAAAACGTCAAAATGCACTGTTACGTCGTTTGTGCGAAGCAAACGAACCAGAGAAAGCAGATAAAAAGACCATTGAGAGTCAAAAATCGGTTGATGACGAAGATATTATTCGCCTGGTCGCCGAACGATAATCCTTCCTCAATCTTGAGTAACCCCGTCGTTGAAGGGTTACTCAATTCATCCTGATTATACGCACTGTCATGGTGCAACTGCTT
>NZ_JBQZXC010000214.1:0-3412 GCF_053555815.1 Shigella sp. SIG6
GTTTTTCAGGTATAAAAAAACCCGCATAAAGCGGGCTCTTTCAAATGTCCATGTCTGCTATTCGCCTCGCGGTACAGCTTTGCGAAGCGTACAAGAATTGAAGCAGTTTTTACGTCAAAAAGCAATAACTTTTTTCTCTATACCAAAAGCCATAACCATTGGTTTGTACAAAATAAATTCTGCCACCTTTAGCCAATGCTCAATGCGTCTTTCACAGGTTCTTAAACTCCATTTCGGGTGTGCATCATTCAGCAGTTCAGCCATTTTGCGTTTGGTCATCCCCCGCCCCTCATACCGTTGCCGAAGGACGCTAATCAATCCTGGATGCTCTGCCAGCACCTCACTTATGACCCGATCAATACATAACGCCTCTGCATCAGTACAATGCGCCAGCCAGCTCTTTTGCTTACCGTTAATCATATCCCGCAAAAAAGCCTCAAGTTCAGACTTGTTCAGACCTGCTTTTTTCATCCTCCGGAGCGCCTCGTTAATTGCCGTTTTTGTCAGCTTTTTAGAGGTCAACATCAGGTTAAACATATTCCCCGTCTTACCGCCACCAATATACGACCAGCGCCCCCACATACGTAGTTTTCCCTGAATCCAGACACTTTCCAGCGTGGTGAGACGAAGGTGTTCTCCGCTTTTTCCTGTATTCGTTGGGTAAATCATAAATATCCCTCCTTTCTCCAGATTTCTTGTGTGCGAAAAACACCTTCTGCATGCATCAGGCGTAATTCTTCTTTGGTGTAATCGCTGGTTTTTACCCGCCCGTCGATTAAATCGTGGCACGAGCTACAGGCAATCGCTGCCTGCATATCGTGTGGCTTTATCGCTGTTCCGCACGTTCCCGCCAGTCGGTAATGCGCCAGCACAGACGTTTCCGGATCGTGATTGCAGTAGCCAGGAATTCTGACGGTGCACATCTGCCCCCGCGCCGCTTTAAGTAAATCCACCATTACGCAAACTCCAGCAGCTGCGCGGCCACATTTTCGACTTGTTCCGGAGAGGAAAATTTACGGAACAGAATCCAGTTCCACAGCACATTCAGTACAGATTTATAAACCTGCTGAAACTCGGTTTCGTCCATATTCGCAAACGCGATAGATTTCGCCCGACACCCACGGCTACCGTCCGGATAAAAATGCTCGGTGTAAAATCCGGCCTGAATGGCTACCCACTCGCGGAAAGCCTCAAACGACTTTAGCAATGCCGTATCACGGGTTCTGCGTGTCGCAACTGTATTCAGATATTGCTCTGCGGCTTCGCTCAGAGCTGGCGTATGTTCCCGGCCTACTGATTCACACAGGTAATCAACGAAACCGGACACCAGTTTTCGTTCGCGAGGCGTGATCGCCCCACCGATCGGAGTCCAGTAATCGAAACCCAGTTGCAGGAGTTTGAAAAAACGCTTGTGGAATGCGTAGTTACGCACACGCTTAAAGTCTGCGTGTATCCACTCACCTATTTTGATTTGATGCAGAAAATCGCAACTCTCCGGCGTCGCCGGGAGAAGTAATCCGGAAGAGGTTTGTTTGACCAGTTGTATATGTGCCATCGGCTTTCTCCGGTGGCACGGTGTTACACAGCAGGAGTTCAATCCTGCTCAAGATTGTAGATGAGTTTATTCTTCAGCAAAAGCAGAAAACCAGCCTTAAAACCAATCTCTTTCAAAACCCGTAATGATGTGACAAATTCGTCCTCACGCAAAATAAAACCGTCCGTCAGAAGTCCATTACAAAAATAAAATAACACAGCACCGCTCTTCCTTTGTTGAGATTGCAAACATCTAATGCGGCAATGGCTGACAATCGCTCCATTCTCAACGCGCACAGCATAGAGGCCATTTTCACTAAAAATTTCACGCAATTCTTCGATTTTCATCTTCAGAATCCTTCCAGATAAATAGCTCTCCCCTGTTCGGGGTCCATCCCTCTTCTCCCTGCGCGCTACTTAAGTGAGTCGATTCTATCTGCGAAGGTGCGCGAATCAAATTCACCGGAAATAAACAACAAAAAACCCGCCGAAACGCTGAGAGATCACAGCGATGGGCGGGTTAAGTGCGGGTGCGTTGAGGATGCCTGACACATCAGAGGTGGGCGGGGATGGGATCAGCTCCCCACCCGGTCACTCTTACTTCCTGGATTCGTAGTCTACGAAGACAGCGACCTCCGTCTGGCCGGTTCGGATTCGTACCTCACAGAGGTCTTTCCTCGTTACCAGTGCCGTCACTATGACGGTTAAACAGATGACGATCAGGGCGATTAACATCGCCTTTTGCTGCTTCATAGCCTGCTTCTCCTTGCCTTTCGGCATGTAAGAGGCTAACCTACATGTGCAAAGCATGAAATTGGCCTCAGATTAATGTTAAGCGTCTTGCCGGACGCGTAATGTTAACTGGGGCTTTTCTCTATCTGCCTTTTGGTGTTCATGCCTGAAGCAGATAGCCTCAAGCACCCGCAGTCATTCTACTTACCTCGCCAATATGAAATCAATCAGAAAGGTGCCCCATAAAATCACTCCTTCTCTTCTTTACCGTAGTGGAGTTGACCAATTTTGATAAGAGGGCGTCCCTGAGATTTGCGGTGTAGATTGGTATCGCGCAGAGAATACACACAGCCACAATATTCCTGCTGATAGAATTTTTCGCGCTTGCTGATTTCAATCATACGGGACGAGCCGCCCTGCTTGCGCCAGTTATAATCCCAGTACACCATGCCCGGATAATGCGCGACGGCTCGCCGCCCACAGTCGTTAACCTGCTGCATATTTTTCCAGCGTGAAATGCCCAGTGAACTGCTGATCACACTGAAACCATTTTCAGCGGCGTACAGCGCTGTCCGCTCAAAACGCATGTCAAAACACATGGTGCAACGGATCCCTCGTTCGGGCTCCCATTCCATTCCTTTGGCTCGTTCAAACCAGTTGTCTGTGTCGTAATCAGCATCAATAAACGGCACGCCGTGTTGTTCAGCAAAGCGAATATTCTCATCCTTACGAATTAAATACTCTTTCTGAGGATGAATGTTCGGGTTGTAGAAAAAGATGGTGTAGTCGATTCCCGAGGCCTGAAGCGCCTCCATCACCTCACCGGAACATGGAGCACAGCAAGAGTGCAGTAGTAGTTTGTTTGCCCCGTTTGGGAGCTCCAATTTGGGCCGTTTGAAATCAGCAACTGTCATAAATATGTTTATTGGGGTCATAAAAATATCAAAGAGTGTAGCATTAGAACGGGGCTATCGGAAACAGATGTGTGACTGCTCCCCGCCCTTTCGGGCGGTCTCCTGATGATTTGAGGGTGCAGAAATCCCTCCGGTTAAGGATTAAATTTTTAACAGTGCTAAATTTAATTATTCAGTTCTGGATTTTGTCGCCCTGCGTATCCGCGCTTTCGCGTTACGCTCAATCTGTATCT
>NZ_JBQZXC010000215.1:0-3297 GCF_053555815.1 Shigella sp. SIG6
GTTGAGATAATTGCCACCCGCAATTGTATGGACAGATAATTAATGCATGTACACCCCATTTCAACTTTCCGTTTGTTCCAGGAAGGTCATCTGCTACGTAATAGCATCGCTATTTTTGCGCTAACCACGCTGTTCTATTTTATTGGTGCAGAGTTACGGCTGGTTCACGAACTTTCTCTTTTCTGGCCGCTGAATGGCGTAATGGCGGGGGTGTTTGCCCGCTATGTCTGGCTTAATCGACTGCATTACTATGCGATCAGTTATGTGGCGATGCTGGTTTATGATGCCATAACCACCGAATGGGGACTGGTTTCACTGGTTATCAATTTCTCCAATATGATGTTTATTGTTACCGTCGCCTTACTGGTCGTGCGGGATAAGCGTCTGGGGAAAAATAAGTATGAGCCAGTAAGTGCCTTACGGCTATTTAATTACTGTCTGATTGCCGCATTATTATGCGCTATTGTCGGGGCGATTGGTTCGGTCAGTATTGATAGTCTGGATTTCTGGCCTTTGCTTGCGGACTGGTTCAGTGAGCAATTCTCAACGGGCGTGTTGATCGTGCCTTGTATGCTGACGTTGGCTATTCCTGGAGTGCTGCCGCGCTTTAAAGCAGAACAGATGATGCCCGCCATCGCGCTTATTGTGTCGGTTATTGCCTCGGTAGTCATTGGCGGAGCGGGGAGTCTGGCGTTCCCGCTGCCTGCATTAATCTGGTGTGCAGTGCGCTATACGCCGCAGGTAACATGTCTGTTGACCTTTGTCACCGGTGCGGTGGAAATCGTACTGGTGGCAAATTCGGTGATTGATATCTCGTTCGGTTCGCCGTTCTCCATTCCGGAAATGTTCTCCGCACGTCTCGGTATTGCCACGATGGCGATATGCCCAATTATGGTTTCTTTTAGCGTGGCAGCGATCAATTTGCTAATGAAGCAAGTTGCGCTGTGAGCCGACTTTGATTTTCTGACTCAGGTTTACTCACGGTCCGGTCTTTATGAGGCGCTGAAAAGTCCATCGCTGAAACAGACGCAACATCTGACGGTCATGCTGCTTGATATCGACTATTTCAAAAGCATTAACGATAACTATGGACATGAATGTGGCGATAAAGTGTTAAGCGTGTTTGCCCGGCATATTCAGAAGATTGTCGGTGATAAGGGGCTGGTGGCGCGCATGGGCGGCGAAGAATTTGCTGTTGCAGTGCCGTCGGTGAATCCTGTCGATGGTCTGCTAATGGCGGAAAAAATCCGTAAAGGCGTTGAACTGCAACCATTCACCTGGCAACAAAAAACGCTTTATCTCACGGTAAGTATTGGCGTCGGTAGTGGTCGCGCATCGTACCGAACGCTGACCGATGATTTTAATAAATTGATGGTCGAAGCCGATACGTGTCTGTATCGCTCGAAGAAAGATGGGCGCAACCGTACCAGCACTATGCGTTACGGTGAGGAAGTTGTCTGACATCTTTATTCATTCCGCGCGATTTGAATGCAATGTGTTCTACCACTTTATGATCCAGGAAAAGGCGTATTTCCTCGATTAAACCATGATCCGCGCCACACTTTTCTCATAAAACTGCTCATTAATCATCAGGAGTTGATCAAAACAGGGGGTCGGCGTATTAAAGTTTGCTAACCTGTCGCACCAATTTAAACAGGTTGTATGACTAATCAGAAGGGAACCCATTGTGAAAACACTAAATCGTCGCGATTTTCCCGGTGCACAGTATCCAGAACGTATCATTCAGTTTGGTGAAGGTAACTTCCTGCGCGCCTTTGTTGACTGGCAAATCGATCTCCTGAATGAGCACACCGATCTGAATTCTGGCGTGGTCGTTGTTCGTCCGATTGAAACTTCATTCCCGCCGTCACTGAGCACGCAGGATGGTCTGTACACCACCATTATCCGTGGCCTGAATGAGAAGGGGGAAGCGGTCAGCGACGCGCGTCTGATTCGCTCGGTTAATCGTGAAATCAGCGTCTACAGTGAATACGATGAATTCCTGAAACTGGCGCACAACCCGGAAATGCGCTTTGTTTTCTCTAACACCACCGAAGCGGGTATCAGCTACCATGCGGGCGATAAATTCGATGACGCGCCAGCGGTAAGCTATCCGGCAAAACTGACCCGTCTGCTGTTCGAACGCTTTAGCCATTTCAACGGTGCGCTGGATAAAGGTTGGATCATCATTCCGTGTGAGTTGATTGACTACAATGGCGACGCGTTGCGTGAACTGGTGCTGCGCTATGCGCAAGAGTGGGCACTGCCAGAAGCATTTATTCAATGGCTGGATCAGGCTAACAGCTTCTGTTCTACGCTGGTGGACCGTATCGTTACCGGTTATCCGCGCGATGAAGTGGCTAAACTGGAAGAAGAACTGGGTTATCACGATGGTTTCCTCGACACCGCTGAACACTTTTACCTGTTTGTGATTCAGGGGCCGAAATCCTTAGCGACTGAGCTGCGCCTGGACAAATATCCGCTCAACGTGCTGATTGTTGACGATATTAAACCGTATAAAGAACGCAAAGTGGCAATCCTCAACGGTGCGCACACCGCGCTGGTGCCGGTGGCGTTCCAGGCAGGGCTGGATACCGTAGGTGAAGCGATGAACGATGCTGAAATTTGCGCATTCGTTGAAAAAGCCATCTACGAAGAAATTATTCCGGTACTGGATTTGCCTCGTGATGAACTGGAATCTTTCGCCAGTGCAGTCACCGGGCGTTTCCGTAACCCGTACATTAAGCATCAGCTGCTGTCTATCGCGCTCAACGGTATGACCAAATTCCGCACCCGCATCCTGCCGCAGCTGCTGGCAGGGCAGAAGGCAAACGGCACACTTCCGGCGCGCCTTACTTTCGCATTAGCGGCATTGATTGCGTTCTATCGTGGTGAGCGTAACGGAGAAACATATCCGGTACAGGACGATGCACACTGGCTGGAACGTTATCAGCAACTCTGGAGCCAGCATCGTGACCGTGTTATCGGTACCCAGGAACTGGTAGCGATTGTGTTGGCAGAAAAAGACCACTGGGAGCAGGACCTGACGCAAGTGCCTGGTCTGGTCGAGCAGGTTGCTAATGACCTGGATGCGATTCTTGAAAAAGGGATGCGCGAAGCTGTACGTCCGTTGTGCTAATAACACCGTTACTTCTGAACCCGGTTTCGACCGGGTTTCTTATTTCACAATATTAGTTACAACATCCTATATGCCTTTATCATTAACAGGTGTCACATGCAGCGCCTGTTAATGTTGTAAGCTTGACATATAGGAAATTGAAAAACCAGACGATACCG
>NZ_JBQZXC010000216.1:0-3269 GCF_053555815.1 Shigella sp. SIG6
CCAGCGTTCTAACGGAATACTGAGATTCAAAGAGAGTGCACGGTCATTATTTTCATCAGTGTAGCGGCTGTATTGATAATTCAGGCTGTAACCAATTCCCCATTGCTGGCCGGAAACCCCAACAGAGATATTACTGTTTTTCTCGTTATTGCCCCAATAGTCTTGCTGTGAACCGGAGGCATACAGACTTACCCCATCAAATATTGTCTGGCTGATGTTGAATTGAATTTCACTTTTTTGGCGACTGTTATAGCCCCAATTGCGGGTATTGGCTTCATCAAAACTAAAATAGCCATCGTTGGTATAGCGATAGTAGCTAACAGCGATATTGGTGTTGGTTTCCGGGATATCTTTGATGTACTGCGTACGCCATTGATAGCCATGAAAAGAGTGCTGGTTATCGAATTGGGTGTCAGCTCTGTTGATATCCATCGACAACGCGCCCAGTGCGCCAAGTGTGCCGCCGATACCGATCCCCAGCGCATAATAATCTTCAGAACCGAGCAGGCCGCCATACAGCGTAAAAGTATTATTCAAACCATATATTGCCGTGGCTTCAGCAAATTCGGGTTCCTTGCTATCACTGTTTGCATCAGCGCGATAGCGTCCAGCGGCCGCGCTATATTTTAGATGCCCAGGTCGCTGCATCATGGGTAATGAAGAATAAGGCTGGATAAAGCGACGTTGTGTACCGTCACTTTCTTCAATCGTGACTTCTAAATCGCCGCTGTTGGAAGAGGGGTAGAGATCGTTAATTTCAAAGGCACCCGCTGGCACGTTGCTTTGATAGATCACATAACCATTTTGCCTGATAGTCACGATTGCACTACTGTTTGCGATACCGCGTACCGTTGGGGCAAATCCGCGCTGGCTGTTTGGCAACATATTATCGTCGGAAGCGAGTTGCACGCCAGTAAAGGTGTAGCTGGAAAAAATACTGCCGCTGGTGGCGCTTTCTCCCAGAAGCAACTGAGACTTCAACGCCTTGATATCACGTTGTAAATAACTACTGATAGTGTTCCAGCTTGACGCCTGATCGTTGCGTGTCCACGTAGAATAGTTACGTAATCGCCAGGGGCCAAAATTAGCACCATTTTGCATATTCAGGTACTGTCGTTAGCTACGATTGCCCTGGCGGTAACGGTTATCAGAACCTGTAAACGAGTAGTTGGTAAACAGCGTTGGTATACCATCGTCCCAACGAGAAGGGGAGACGTAACCTCTTGCATCACGGTACAGTGCAATTTGGGGAATGCTCAAATTAAGTCGCTGATGATTGAAATCAAATTCAGCAGCTGTACCGGGAATGATTTGTTCAAGCGAGTTGATCACGCTATCGTCATCTTTTTCAGCCAGCGCCGGGATTTCATCCACCTTAATACCCAGCTCACGTAGTTGTTCTACCGTAAACTGTGTCTGCAGAAGTTGCTCTGTATTGGCGGTAAATGTAATTTTTTTCTGTGAAACCTTCTTTTTATTCAGCCAGATATCAACCTGATAAGTTCCTGGTAGTTGTGCGTATTTTTTTGAAAAACGTGACAGATCGGTTGTTTGCATACCACTTTTTGTAGTTTCCAGCATAATGGGGTCGAAATAATACTCTTCGGCGTTAGCGGTAGTGCAAAGCATGCCGCTGCCAGTGAGCACCATCGGCAAACAACGTTTGATAATGAGCGCCAACTGTTTCGGTGTGCGTTTATGTCCCTGGTGGTGTCGTTGTGGCATTCCCTGATGACCTGTGTTTTTATATTTTTTATTGCAGTGGACGAGTTTCTGTCCCGGAACTGCCGCCATAATCGTTGATCGCAGCCCATTTCACGTTCTTTCCGCCAGATGCTGGAAGTGGTAACTGTTTATGTTCTCCGGGCGCGATATATTCAATTTTGCTTGTGAGATCGGTTTTATCGACTGCCAGTCCGGCAAATACGACGTAATATTCAGTTGGGTTATATATATTGAGTGAATGGTCACTACGTTTAAATTCCAGTGATTTCCACGCATCGTTTACCCGTCCCTTCAGGTGTGCGGGGCGATAAAACATTTTGATCCGTGTTTTAAATACCAGCGTCAACTCGTTAGCATTAACATCATCTGATTTTTTCTTTGCTGGAATGGCACGAACATTAATGTAGAACAGCGACTCTTTATTTTCAGGCAGGTTATCAGCTGTTTTAATAATTCGCAGTGATGAGTCATCGCCAGCCTCAAGACGAAATAGCGGTGGGGTTATAATAAATGGGGCACGGCTTTTACCATCTATATTATCTACCCATGATTGCAGTAAATAAGGCGTTTCTGCGCCTTTGTTTGCGACAGGTAACGCAGCCTCTTTGCGGCTGGCATCATAGATCACTCGCGTTCGCTGTAAAACGATACCCCCTGCAAGCGCCTGGCCGATACAGAAGCTACACAACAAGGTTAATATCACCGCGAATGTTCGTTTTGACATAGTTATTTTTCAACCTGATACAACGAGAAAGAGGAAGGAAAAGGGCGTTATCTGAAAGGTCAGATAACGCCGTAACGTATTAACGGTAATCCAGCGTTACGTTAACGACAGCGTCTGCTTCCCCTGGGGTGATTTCTGATGCTTCAACGGTTGATACGTAGTAAGCGATGAGGTCAACATTGACAATACCATTGGAGTCCGCTGGGATCTGATAAATCGTGTTATCATTCCCCATAGCATTCAGTGGCATAAGGTTTCCGCTTTCCGCATCGTCAATACGGATACCCACACCTGTTGCCGCTGTGCCAGCAAAAGAGCCCACTTTTGCCAGATTAGGGAAGTTAGGGACGGTGCCATTATCCCGCGTTTCCAGCCATAAACGGAAAGACGCTTCAACGTTGCCGTTATCGTGCTCCCACCCAGTCACTGGGCAGTTAACTAAAGGAATAGTGAATGGAAATTTTGGGCTACGATCGCCAACAGAACGAAACTGTTCGGCATTATAGTGACCAAGAGCAACTTCAATTTTCTTATCAGAGTCATTGATTTCACAAGCGGATTTTAAAATCTCGCCATCAAAAACTATTTCACCATCGGTTGCAGCGGCATTACCTGCGAAAAGCGCAAGTAAGCCCACAATAGCTGTTTTTGTAACTTTATTCATTTATAACCTTATCCTTGTAACAAGTACATAATCATATTTAATGTGAATATATGTTCAACATCTTGGTAATGACTCCAACTTACTGATAGTGTTTTATGCTCAGATAATGCCCGATGACCTTGTCATGCAGCTCCACCGATTTTGAGAACGACAGTG
>NZ_JBQZXC010000217.1:0-3233 GCF_053555815.1 Shigella sp. SIG6
ACTATCACTAGTTGTTGCGCATGTACGTATTCTGTCAATTAATTATTGACAATCATCAATTCTGGAATGATCAAAATCATCATATCGAATTATAGTCTGGTTGACTGTATCTATTGTTGGTGTCATTTCTGTTATAATATCCTGATAACCTAAAGAGTTAAATACATTTACTAAGGCCTCACACCGAAGGGCCGTAGCAATTACAAAATTATAAATTGCCAGCCGTTTATTTTCTTGTTTAACTGCAAGAATGAATTCGATAGCAGTAGTTTCATCACTTTGGATTGCATTATATAGAGATACTATATTTACCATATCATCAGAGAATGTATGTATTGAATCACAAAGGGGAACGTAATGGGCATGATAGTGTGTTTCCCAGCCAATTAATTCAAAAAGTTTTCTGGTTCCTGGATATTCAGGTGTATTTGGCCACAATCTATTAAATAGATCAGTTAGTTCTTTTCCCATACGAATCCTTTCATTTGCTGCTGGATTAGTCATTCCTTTGGATTTTAAACACTCCAGCCACCGTTTTCCATTACTATGAACTAATTTCTTACTAGCCTTGAGTAAGGCTTGTGCATTTTCGCCATCATCTATTGCTATATAAAATTGATTGGCAGCCTGTTCTATTATAACCCTAGCTAATACTTCCGATGCTGAAAAGGCTCCTATATTCAAAGAAGAGATAGCCTGATTACTAAGTTCATTCAGTACATTAAAGTACTGTAAGACCATCAATTTTTGTTCCACACCCTTTAAGTTGTCTATTTTATTTTTATGCTCCTCAAATTTTGCATGGATATATTTATTTATCACGGCTATTTTTTTTACATCTTCGTCGAAATCAAACGGGCAACGTCCAAACAATTCTTTTTTCATATATTTCTCCTGTTGTACAAGCTTCCATAAGTCGGCAGATTATACACTGAAGATTACCTATAAATAGCTGTGCGGGATAGCAGATCAGTGCAAGAAGTACAACCAAGTGAACTGTGCGTATTCAGATACCTAGCCTAACGTTCGCGATAGCCGTCCCCTGCACAAAGCCATATATTAGATGTATTAGCTCAGACCTTATCTGACAGGTTGAGTAGGTAGAATCTAATCAAAGCTGACAGTCTGGTTTGGACTGTGAGTTCAACCGATAGATGCAACACACAGCGATCTACAGACATTACTAGCATAGCTGTGTATTAATCATCGGGGAGCAGGTCAGTCCGCTCCTGGCACAAAGCGGACTGTCAGATTAGATTCAGACCTGTACTCATTAGCTGATACAAATCAGCCACATATACCTGCATTCAAAATAATTTCAGAAAGATATTATCTCCGTGAATCCCCCGCCACCTTTCCGGTGCACGGGGTTTTGTCTTTTTTCACTGGGAATACATGTATGAATCCGTCTGATGCCATTGAGGCAATTGAAAAACCGCTCTCCTCCCTGCCTTACCCAATTTCCCGTCACATCCTGGAACATCTGCGCAAACTCCCCCGTCACGAACCCGTGCCTGGCATTATGGGTAAAAGCGGGGCCGGTAAATCCTCACTCTGTAATGCACTGTTTCAGGGGGAGGTCACCCCGGTCAGTGCACTCATGACAGTGCTTCCCGGACATGCCGCCATCCCTCTGATGACACGCCTGCAGGACGAACTGCGCACGGAGTCTGTCCGCACTCAGACCCGTGAACAGTTTACCGGTGCGGTGGACCGGATATTTGACACGGCGGAGAGTGTCTGTGTTGCCTCTGTTGTCCGTACGGCCCTGCGCGCCGTTCGTGACACCGTGGTCTCTGTGGCCCGCGCGGTATGGAACTGGATTTTCTTCTTAACCCGGTAGTGATGTGCCGGGTTGTCGTTACAGATTTTTAACTCTATGAAAACACAATGCAAACGCAGCCATACCCGGGTTGTCCCCCTTGCGTTGTGTTTTTCATATTAATAGAATATAACGATCATTGCTATTATATTGATCGTTATAAACGATCGTTTGTAGTAAATGGCCTCCTCCGTGGTTGTCATGAAAATGCGTCTCAGGAAGGTTAAATAATGCACGAAAAGAACATCACCCTGCTTTGTGATGAAGCCGACCGGCTTTTGCAACTGAGCATCAATCTGCTCCGGCAAATGGTTGATGAGCCGGATGTGTTATCTGACGGTAAGAACGAAAACGGGCAGCTTTTTGATAAACAGAAAGCACTGAAAAGAATTAAGGAGCTGGAGGGCGAACAAATCAAAACCGCCCGCAGGGAGATGGTGCTGGCTGTTGTCGGCACGATGAAAGCAGGCAAATCAACCACCATCAACGCCATTGTGGGGCAGGAAATTCTGCCTAACCGTAACCGCCCCATGACCTCTGTACCGACGCTCATCCGCCACGTTCCCGGAAAAACTGAGCCGGTTCTCCATCTGGAACATATTCAGCCTGTCCGCAATTTATTAATCACACTGCAGGAAAAACTCGCCACCCCGGCAGGACAGCAGGTCGCACAGACCCTGCAGCAAACCGGGGATACCCGCGAACTGCTGGATATTCTGACGGATGATGGCTGGCTCAAAAATGAATACCACGGGGAGGAGGGAATCTTTACCGGACTGGCATCGTTAAACGATCTGGTTCGTCTTGCTGCGGCAATGGGGAGTGAATTTCCTTTTGATGAATACGCAGAAGTGCAGAAACTGCCGGTGATCGACGTGGAATTCAGCCATCTGGTGGGGATGGATGAATGCCAGGGAACACTCACACTGGTGGATACCCCCGGCCCTAATGAAGCCGGACAACCGCAGATGGAAGTGATGATGCGGGATCAACTGCAGAAAGCCTCTGCGGTGCTGGCGGTGATGGACTACACCCAGATGAACTCGAAAGCCGATGAGGAGGTTCGTAAAGAGCTTAATGCCATTGCTGATGTGTCAGTCGGCCGCCTGTTTGTGCTGGTCAATAAATTTGATGAAAAAGACCGTAATGGCGATGGGGCTGATGCAGTCTGTCAGAAGGTACCGGCAATGCTGAACAGCGATGTGCTGCCCGCCTCCCGCATTTATCCCGGATCCTCACGCCAGGCATACCTGGCTAACCGTGCGCTTCATGAGTTACGGAAAAACGGAACCCTTCCTGTTGATGAAGCCTGGGTCGATGATTTTGTCAGGGAAGCCTTCGGTCGCATGAAAAAAGATTACGTCTGTAAAGACAGCTAACTGGCAACTGAAGGGGCGACAGACCTGTGGGA
>NZ_JBQZXC010000218.1:0-3165 GCF_053555815.1 Shigella sp. SIG6
GTATCAGTTTGGTATTGAGCCAGTACGCATCACCGACACTGACAACATTCAGATTAATGAAGGTCTGCCGACTAATGCTGACCCACAAGTATATGCTTTCGAGCTGGCTAAGCTGGCTAAGCTGGCTAAGCTGGTTAAGACCATGCTGAATGGTGTTCTTAAGTCCGCTCAGGAGAACATCCCGTTCCCTGTAGAAGTCCTGCCTACCCGTAATAGCCTGCCTACCCCAATCATTGCTCACACTCTGTCTGACCGCTCTGTGGTCGTCCCTGTACGCGGTGGTGAGCGACCTAAAGTCGTGACCGTTCCGTCTGGTCAGGAGATTGTCGTCGAACCGATTGAACAGGCTATTCTCATCTCTGAGCAGACTAAGCTGTGGGACGCCAAGTCATCCACCGGATTCACTCAGGGCACACTTCAGCAGGACGCTATGAACATCTGTGAGAATGTGGTCCGTACCATCAACGCTCGCATGGTCGACGTTCTGGAATCCTCTAAGCTGCTGAAGACCGTAGAGCTTCCTGTCCTGACTGGTAGCCTGACCGCTAAGGCAGACGCTATCATGGACGCTCTGTATGAGGTATGAGAACACCGAGCCTTCTTTCGGTTCTGAGGTGTCTGACTACGGTATTATCGCCCATGAGAGCCAACTGAAAGCACTGTCCCGTCTGGCTGCTAAACAGGGCTTCTCTGGTGAAGACGCTATCGTGGATATGCTGGGTACCGACATCGCGTATTACAACGGTGAGGACAAAGGTGTGTTCATGTTGGCTAAACGCTTCACGGCCCTGAGCTTCGGCTGCTTCCGTCACGACGGTGAGAATATTACGGTCGTCCTTTCACGTGATGGCGACTCTCAGTCCCACGACTTGGAAATCCTCGGTAAAGTGTTCGTTGTCGCTGAAGCTGCTACGATCGTCAAGATGGGCACTGGCTCAGCTACTGCCGTCCTGCCTGTAGTCAAACGCCTGAAGTTCACCAAGACCGAAGCGTAAGACCAATGGGTAAGAGCATTAGTAAAGGCTTCAGGTCCATCGCCAAGGGCCTGACAGGTGGTGGTGGGACTCAAGGTGGGGCTTCGGTCCCGCCTCCTGTAGCTCCTCCAGATGACGCTCAGCAAGCTGTAGTCGATACCCAAGGTCAGGAGACCGAGGGAGGTAAGACCATGAGCAGAGGTAAGTCTGGACTGAATATCAGCAGGACTTCAGGTGGTGGGCTATCACTGTGATTAACTAACTATGGTCTGGACCAATGGTCTGGACCTATTGTTAATGTAATAATATAACATAACAGATAGGGGCTTTATGTCTATGACTTCCGCAGACCTGAAGTCCCTCCTGACTCTGGTCTATAAACTCGTGTTCCTCTCTGTGGGTCTCTACATGGTCCTCTCTGGTCGACTCGGTGTGGATGTGTTCGACACTCTGTCTAAGGCTGTGGGTGGACTTCTAGGTCCTTAGGTTTGGACTCACAGTGGGACCGATGGTTTCTGACAGAAAAATGTGAATGACCATCTAATACATTAAGCCAGCAGACTTCCCCCCATAGGCCCACCTCAAGTCCAGACCGAGGCCACCGGGGGGCCTGACCAGCCGTCTAGACATCCCGTCTAATGACACAAGTCTGGCACAAAGAATGACACAAGGTCTTGACTCAATGCAGGACCTCAGGCCTACTAAGGGTCCGCTTCAAGTCCTTGAAGTTCCAGATGAACTTAATGGGCACATCCAGTTTATCTTTGCCCCGGACACCGTCGCGGAGTGCCGTCATTTGCGGGCCATGATCGATAGCATCCATCCAGCTGAAGCAGGAGATTGACGTTTTGACCGGATTATCCAGCACCGGTAGGCGTTCTATCGTAATGGTATAGGTCGATTCACGCGCGCCACTATTTCCGCCGCTGATGCCGACATTGCCCGTCAAAATAGGTAACATAGCAATAGCGCGTGCAGTCAGCTCGCCGTTTGCCTGGCGTTGCGGCCCCCAGCCCTGGCAGATATAAGCGGGTTTTGTTGTGCCAATTTCACGCGCCAGTTTGATGATACGGTCTACCGGGATACCGGTAATTTGCGAAGCCCACTGCGGCGTTTTTGCTGTTTTATCGTCACCTTCACCAAGAATATAGGCTTTATAGTGACCATTTTTGGGTGCATCTGCGGGTAAGGTTTTTTCGTCATAGCCGACGCAGTATTTATCGAGAAAAGGTTGATCAACGAGATTTTCGTTAATCAATACCTAGGCAATACCCGCAACCAGCGCGGCATCGGTGCCCGGGCGAATAGGGAGCCATTCGTCTTCACGACCGGCAGCCGTATCGGTATATCGCGGATCGATAACAATCATTTTGGCGTTCGATTTCTCGCGCGCTTTTTCAAGAAGATAAGTGATGCCACCACCGCTCATGCGGGTTTCTGCCGGGTTGTTACCAAACATCACGACCAGCTTGCTGTTTTCAATATCCGTGGTGCTGTTGCCATCATTACTGCCGTAGGTGTAGGGCATGGCACAGGAAATTTGCGCGGTGCTGTAGGAGCCATACTGATTGAGTGAACCGCCGTAGCAGTTCATCAGGCGTTTGACCGCCGAGGCTGATGGCGAAGAGCGGGTCATATTGCCGCCAACAATCCCCGAAGAGTACTGAATATATACAGCTTCATTGCCATATTGTTCGACGGTTTTTTTCAGGCTACTGGCGATAGTATCCAGGGCTTCATCCCAGCTAATCCGTTCGAATTTGCCTTCACCGCGTTTACCCACGCGTTTCATTGGGTAATTCAAGCGATCGGGATGATTAATACGCCGGCGGATGGAGCGACCGCGCAAACAGGCGCGTACCTGATGGTTGCCGTACTCATCGCTGCCGGTATTGTCAGTTTCCACCCAGGTCACTTCATTATCTTTAACATGTAGACGAAGTGCACAGCGGCTACCACAGTTGACGGAACAGGAACCCCAGATCACTTTTTCGCTGGCCTGTTGTACCGCTGCCGCTGCACTGCGCAGGGTGAACGGTAAAGAAAAACCGCCTGCAGCCAGCGCCAGAGAACCTATCGCGGTTGATTTAACGAGTGTTCTGCGGCTGATGCCCACCATTCAGTCATTTTTGGACATAACTCACTCTGAATATTTAGCGCGCTAACAATAGAGGGAGTCCACCCATTTTGG
>NZ_JBQZXC010000219.1:0-3158 GCF_053555815.1 Shigella sp. SIG6
ATCGGCAAACTCAACTTTAGGTGCTGCGAGAGCAAGCTGTTTCTCCAGTTCAGCCTTCTGGTCTTCAAGGTCGGCCGCAAGGCGCAATGCCTCAGAAAAGGTTTGTGGGATTTTCGCGGTTGCCCCTTCAAGCTCTCGCCAACGGTCAACAAGACGAGCGGTGAATTCCGGCGACAACTGGGCAACGACAATAATGCTGTCGCGCTTACCTTGTTCGCCTTCGAAGACGTAATGCTCGTACTGAACATTGAACCCTAAGTTATTGATTCTTTCGGAAACCTCAAATTGAGGATGCCGGATAACACCATTTTTAGCCAGCGTTTCGATGGTACGTTTCACATTGTCATGACGCTTACCCACCAACTCAGCGATTTCAATGCTGGTCATTTTAATGGCGTTGCTATTTATCAGCTCGTTCATTGTCATGTCCTCTCATATTGAAAATTCAGCAATAAAAAACCCAGCCGAAGCTGGGTCGTTGCGTTGGCAATCTGTCAGTAGTGATGTAGTGAAGGAGGTAATTCTTTGTTCTTAAGTCTTACCCATGCAGAAAGATTCGTTGGTCCGTCTGGCTCATTAATATCAACATCTCGTGTGTGATTGATTAAAACGTCTCTCGCCATTCCGATAACATACGAGAACTCATGACCGTAGTCGTGGCATCTGCCGGAATAGTTAGACTGAATTTGTCTTAGCGCCGGATACAGTTCGCGGAATAATGCCTGTGAGCGGTTGGCATAATCCCACAACCATACCAGACTGTTTGCATCTTTTGCAGAAAGCTCGCTGGTTTTCTTCTCGTGATGACCTGCGCTTTTCGAAGTCTGGCTGAAATAGCAGTCTTCCAGTTTTTCGAACACGTCCCATGCCTGATCGGTTTCGAGCATCTTCGCGTGACGAGCTGCGCCGCGTTCTGTCCAGAGGATGAGGGAGCGGGTTTTTGGAGAAATTTTCACCTCATTTTGCGACTCGTTTAAAACTAGTCGCAAATTTTTGAGCTCATCACCAACAGCTTTAAAGAAGTGTTTTCCCTCAATAAATCGAGATTTATTTTCATGGTGATTCTGCTGTATACGGATTGCTTCTGTTCCGTAAAGGCGGGCGAGTAACTCAGTTGTGATTACAGGAATCTGGTTATAAGTGACAGGGGAAAGGTTTTTGACAGCAACTTGAACAGTCATAACGACCTCGCGTTTCGATAATTTTTACCTCACCACCTTCAGGTTCCAATCATCGGGTGGCGAACTGTGCAGGGTTGGAACTACCGGTCGAAACATCCGGCGCACCTTTCGGTGCCCCCACACAGCCCGCCATAAATCGCGAATGTGACTGTGCTTAGCGCATAAAAAAACCGCCAGCGCGGTATGCACCGTTTCGATATCCGGGGTTCCAATCCCGACGCCAGATTTTGCTGGCGCGTGAGGAATATAGCCCCGGATATGTGTTGTCGTCAACTACAGGCCTTGAATGCATATAACAATTTTGTTATGTTGATACCTATGAACTACACTATCGAATACTACAGTGAAGATGTAAGGCTGGAAGTCGATCGGCTTCCATTGAGTATGCGTGCCCGATACCAACATCTCGTTGAACGTATGAAGATATATGGCAGCAATCTCGGAGAACCTCACACCAGCGCCTTTGGTGACGGACTTTTCGAACTCAGAATTAAAGGCAACGATGGGATCGCGCGTGTTTTTTACTGCACCCTGACAGGGAAACGCATCATCATGCTGCATAGTTTTGTAAAGAAAACGCAGAAAACACCGCCAGCCGAACGCAAGAAAGCTGAAACCAGAATGAAGGAGGTTAAGCATGACTGGTAAACGCACTCTCCCCACCATGACACACGACGAAATGGCAGCCAAATGGATGGAAGACCCGGCTTTTAAAGCAGAATACGACGCTATCGCTGACGAATTCGCACTGCTTGATGAAATGCTGGCAGCACGCAAAGAAGCTGGCTTAACTCAGGCTGAAGTTGCCGAGCGAATGGGAACAAAAGCGACCGCGATCACCAGAATGGAAAGTAATCTCGCATCAGGTATCAGCGGCCCATCATTTGCCACCCTAAAAAAATTCGCCCGCGCTACTGGAAAAAAACTCCAGATCCGCTTCGTTTAACCACACCGCGCCGTCATTCTGGCGGCGCACCGGATAAATAGTCATTTCCTCGCACGATGTCTTAGCCACCGGATATCCCACAGGTGAGCCGTGTAGTTGAAGGTTTTTACGTCAGATTCTTTTGGGATTGGCTTGCGTTTATTTCTGGAGCGTTTCGTTGGAAGGTATTTGCAGTTTTCACAGATTATGTCGGTAATACTTCGTCGCTGTCGCCTCATGCCGCCCTCCCTGTTCGTTGTGACCATTCATACTCTCGCCGGGAGTTATCACTCCACCGCACGTTGCGCTCTGAGCCGAACCAGAACATGATTTCGATAAGCTCAGTCATGCTGGCCTTTCGCATTTTGCTGGTACGCACGCCAAGCATGACAACGCCACCGCCGATACCAGGCGCACTTCGTTGCTCCAGTTTTTTGGTCTTAAGCCACAGGGCAGTGAACAGGTCTTTCCAGTCTTCCGGCGCCAGCCGTTGACCATGCCATAGCACCTGACGCGAAACATCGTTCAGCATCGGCCACATACGGTCATTCTGCGCTTTGCTGCGTTTGGGTTCTCTAACGTGGACTTCGTGGGGTGACTTGTCGTCGATGGGTAGTGAGAGAATGGCGTCTATGGCGTTATTTCTGATTGCTTCGTTGCGAAGCAGGAATAATTGCTTCACTTGCCCTCCTGCTCTTCTCCTTGCGCTTATCCGCGTAATACCGGTTTAATTCGTCAGACATCTTCTCTCCGATAAGCGGCCATGACTCAAACCTCGCATTCGCAAAATTCTCAAGCCATTTCGCAAAATCATCCAATTTATCTGCTAACCAATAAACAAAATATGACAGCCATACTGCTGAAGCCAAAAAGATACGATGCGGATTAAGGATGAAAATAAGCGATATTTTCATTCCTCGTGATACTTTGCTCATGCTCACTCCTTCACTTTAAATCCAGACTCCGGATAATTCTGTCACACTGAAAATCATTATCGATTTTAACCAACCGGCGAAGAACGCGGTCACGCGGATAGCTCCGTGGCTTAGGGG
>NZ_JBQZXC010000220.1:0-3085 GCF_053555815.1 Shigella sp. SIG6
TGTTTCTTTCAAAAGAATAAGTTTTCTAAATTTTTAGATAAGCAATGCTGATCAATTTACTTTATCAATATAAGTTTTCGCGGAAATATATATGGCGATTTTTAATTTAATATATTCATGGTGTGTATGAAATTGGCTTACTCTATTGAATATCACCATGAAAAAGATACTACCTGCTATATTACATTGTGTTCTGTGATATGCATCATTGTTTCATTCTGCCTTTTTGATAATTCTATTAATTAGAAGTTTTAATCGGTACAGTTATGTTTATGTATCATTTATATGTTATTACATCATCAGGTGTAACAGATGGACACTCCTGTTTCGCGCAGTGCACTATATGGAAAGCTAACCAAATCTTTGTTTAGATCTTTGGAATCTGCGACAACGTTCTGTAAATTACGCGCTAATCCTTATGTCGAACTGAAGCATTGGTTGCATCAGTTAATACAACAACCAGAGAATGACATTCACAATGTGCTTCGACATTATCAAATAACATCTGCTGATGTTGAGAAGGCGTTAATTCAGCAATTGAATATATTGCCTGCCGGAGCGAGTGTAATTAACGATTTTTCCCATCATATCGATCTTTCTGTTGAAAAAGCCTGGATGTTGGCAAGTATCCGCTTTGGCGATCAAAAAATTCGTAGTGGATGGTTATTACTTGCCTAGTTAACCACGCCAGAATTGTGTCGGGTGTTAAAAAATATTTGTGCGCCATTGGCAGAGCTACCGGTAGATGAACTATTAGATATTCTTCCGTCTTTAATCACGTCATCTCCTGAATTAACAGAAATGCCTTATGACGGCTCGGATTTAAATTCTGCAGTACCGGGGGAAGCTAGCCAGGTCTTTGCCGGCGAATCAACTGGAAGCAAATCCGCGCTGGCGAAATACTGTCAGGACATGACTGCGCTGGCCCGTGAAGGCAATATCGATCCGGTCACCGGTCGCGAACACGAGATCCGTACTATGACGGATATTCTGCTGCGCCGTCGCCAGAACAACCCGCTACTGACCGGCGAAGCGGGAGTCGGGAAAACGGCAGTGGTGGAAGGATTCGCGCTGGCGATTGCCGGGGGGGAAGTACCGCCTTCACTGCGTAACGTGCGGTTGCTGTCACTGGATGTTGGCGCGCTGCTGGCTGGGGCGTCCATGAAGGGTGAATTTGAATCCCGCCTGAAAGCGTTGCTGGAAGAGGCCGCGCACTCGCCGCAGCCGGTAATCCTTTTTGTTGATGAAGTTCACACGCTGGTGGTACATCCGGTACGGGGGATGCTGCCAACCTGCTGAAACCGGCGCTGACTCGGCGTTTTCAGGTATTGCAGGTTGCTGAGCCGGAAGAGGTTGCGGCTGTTGAGATGGTACGCGGGTTAGTCACCACGCTTGAAAAACACCATGACGTGCTGATCCTTGATGAGGCCGTGCGCGCCGCCGTACAGTTTTCTCACCGTTACATTCCGGCCCGGCAACTACCCGATAAGGCCATCAGCCTGCTGGATACGGCGGCGGCCCGTGCAGCGCTGTCGCTGCATACCCCGCCTGCGAGAGTCCAGTATCTGCGCCAGCAGCTCAACGCTGCCGAACTGGAGCTGGAGTTGTTATTAAAGCAGGAAAAAATGGGTATCCGCTCGGAGCGGGGCGATGTACTGGCGGCGCGGATTATATCGCTGAATGCCGATCTTTCTGACACCGAAGCGCGGTGGCAGCAGGAACTGGAACTGGTTCACCGATTACAGGAACAGCGTGCCGCAGAACCCGGCGAGCGTGACGAAATCACGCTGCAACAGGCAGAAACGGCATTAAGAGACTGGCAGGGCGAAAACCCCGTCGTGTTCCCGGAAGTCAGCGCGGCAGTGGTGGCCGCAATTGTTTCCGACTGGACCGGTATTCCCGCCGGACGCATGGTGAAAGATGAAGCCAGTCAGATCCTGGAACTGCCCGCCCGTCTGGCGCAGCGTGTTACCGGGCAGAGGGACGCGCTGGCGCAGATTGGCGAGCGTATCCAGACCGCGCGGGCGGGTTTAGGTGACCAGCGTAAGCCTGTGGGCGTCTTTTTGCTGGCCGGGCCGTCCGGTGTTGGCAAGACTGAGACCGCTCTGGCGCTGGCAGAGGCTATCTATGGCGGTGAGCAGAACCTGATCACCATCAACATGAGCGAGTTTCAGGAGTCCCACACCGTTTCCACGCTGAAAGGCGCACCGCCCGGCTACGTGGGTTATGGCGAAGGCGGCGTGTTGACAGAAGCGGTACGCCGCCATCCCTGGAGCGTGGTATTGCTGGATGAAATTGAAAAAGCCCATCACGAAGTCCACGAGCTGTTCTTCCAGGTGTTTGATAAGGGGGCGATGGAAGATGGCGAAGGTGTCCACATCGATTTCAAAAATACCACGCTGTTGTTGACTACTAACGCGGGAGCGGAACTTATCAGCCAGCTCTGTGAGGATCCGACGCTGATGCCTGATTCGGCAGGACTAAAAGAGGCGTTAATGCCGGAGTTACGTAAACACTTCCCGGCGGCTTTCCTGGGGCGTGTGACGGTTATTCCTTATTTACCGCTGGATGAGACCGCGCGTGGTGTTATTGCCCGCCTGCATCTTGGCAGATTGATGGATCGGATGGCGGAGCAGCATGGCGTTTCACTGGTGTATGGCGATGAATTGATTACGCATATTGTGTCGCGCTGCCCGATGCACGAAACCGGCGCTCGTTTGCTCATCGGCTATATCGAACAACATATCCTCCCACAACTGTCCCGTTACTGGTTGCAGGCGATGACAGAGAAAACGGCCATCACGCAAATCCGCATTCGTGTTGATGACGATGAACAGGTTATTTTTGAAACGGATTAATGGAGCATCCTTATGGCAAAAGAATTAAGTGGCGCACTGTGGGTCAGTCGCTTTCCTGGAAGTTCTTCCACTAATGATTTGCAGGGGACTTTTCGTGCATCAGTAGATAATTTTTTGCGCGTGCTTGGTAATGCGCGTGCAAGGGTCAGTATCTCTGTAACATATCGCCCTCCCGCCAGAGCATATCTCATGCACTGGTCAATTGATGGACATTAAGTATGACATTT